>JAEUQP010000827.1 GCA_016789645.1 Acidobacteriota bacterium
ATCTGCCTGGAACTGGCGACGCTGGAAACGATCAAGGAATTTGTCTTGCTGAACGCGGGCATCGCCATCCTGCCGCGTCTGGCCGTCGAAGCTGAAATCAACTCCGGCAAGCTGGCTGAAGTTCCGGTGAAAGGGATGAAAATTGAAAAGACGCTCCGCTTGGTCTATCGCCGCGAAGCGTCTTTGTCCCACGCCGCCAAATCCTTCCTGGACATCGTCAAGGAAACAAACACCAGCAAGTTATCGAATTCGTAACCGAACCGGATTCGATAACTTGCCGTCCACTGTCAGTTCTGTCGTTACATCGCCCTTACCAGCCAACGCCGGCAACAGTCGCACGTTGATTTGATCCAACCCGGCAAAGCTTCCTTGATCGCCTGCATAATTGACTTCGGCAACCTCGCCACCAACACGCGCAATGACATTGACCAGATTCGTTCGCCCGCGAACCCCCGTACCGAAAAACAGCACAAACACCTGTTCCGCCGGATTGCTGACATCAATCGGCACAGGGTCAAAGCGATTCTGCGCCTGATTGAATTGCGCGACCGGCTCATAAACCTGCGAACCATCGGCCTTGACGCGCAAAACCACTGCCGCAGCCAACCCGGTTCCCGTCGCGTCCGCCGACAACAATCCCGGATTGACCGAGGCCAGTTCAACCACGCCAGTGGCAGCGGCGCTGCCTCCGCGCAAGACCGAGACAACCGCCGCACCCTCAGCCAATCCAAGCGGAACCAGCCAGTTGATTTGCTGCGGCGAAACGAAAAACAACGGCGCATCGGCTTCGCGTCCGGCGCTATCTCGAATGCGTAAAGTCGTTCCGCCCAAAGTCGTGGGCAATGGCGTCGTTGAAGCCACAACCACGCTGGCTGCCAGATTGCTTCCAAAAGCCGACGCGATGGAGTCGCCCGACACCCGCAACCGTTTGAAGTTCGCGGCAGAAGTCACCGTCAAAAATTCCGCCGAAGGACAAAAGCCGCGGTTTGATAACAACGTGGCTTCATTCGTCAACGTTGTCAGCAAAATATCCGGCGCGCCGTCTCCGTTGAAATCACCTACGTGCGGCAACCTGCTCGTTGGAACCGGCAAGTCAATCGGCGAAGCAAAGCTGCTGTCGTTTTGCGCAACAAACAGCAAGGTTTGATCCGTGTTCCGAGTTTGTGCAATCAAATCGAATCTGCCGTCTCCGTTCACGTCTCCGGCTTTCAGCCCTTGCAATTCCGGCGAAGGCAACAGCACATCCGCAGTCACGGCAGTTCCAGAGCCAAAACGCCCATCGCTTCGCGCATAAGCGACAACCAAACCTTGCGCCGTTGCCGAAGCCACTGTCAGCAACGCAATGTCCGTCTTTCCGTCGTTGTTGAAGTCGGCAAATTCGATTCGAGCTTGCAGGTTGGTCAGCGCCTGAGTTATCGAAGCCGCCGTAAACGCTCCACGCCCGTCACCGAACAAAACACGTATGGTGGCGGGACCGCCTTGATCCGGCGGAGGCGTATACACCAGCAAATCCAGATTGCCGTCTCCGCTGAACTCCCCTGAGTTGAAAAATACTCCATTGGAACTGACGGGCAAGCTGGCAGCGATGTCGTTGAACCCACCTCTGATATCGCCATTGCCGGCCAACAGCCGTATCCCATTGCTGCCGCTAACCAAATAATCGGGAATGCCGTCACCGGTAAAATCCCCCGCCGTCAACAATCGGGGATTCGGCGGCAGCGGGAATTGAGTCCCTGGCGAAAACCCGTTACTACCATTATTCAACAGGGTGGAAATCGTCCCGAAGTTGGGATCAAACAACACAATGTCGAGCCTGCCATCACGATTAAAGTCTCCACTGGGAGGCATGACGGTCGTTGCTGAAATAACGATTTCCGTTTGCGAACTGAAACCACCAGCGCCATTTCCATAGCGCACCACCAGCAAAGGTTCCGGGGATCGAACCAGAATGTCTGTGATTTTGTCTCCGTTGAAATCAGCGGCAACCAACGGGGTAAGACCTGTTTGAGCCTGTAAGCCAAGACTCGCCGGAACCGATTGAAAGCTCGGCGCAGAACAGGCGTTGAATTCCTGTCGAATAGTAATCACCTGCCCGGCGACAACGATCGTCCCGCGCCGGACACTGGTCGTCGGCTCAACCGAAAAACTGACCGTGCTCGTGCCATTGCCATTTGGCGTTGCCAAACGAATCCACGAATCGTTGGAGCGCGCCGTCCAAAGACAACGCGAGTCATTGGCTGCAACATTCACACTCCCACCCCCGCCGGTCGCCGCAAAAACAGATGTCGTTGGCGCAACCGTCAAGGAACAGCCAATGGCAATGAAATCCGCTCGCTGGTCTGAAGACAGATTGCCGAATTCACGGCTGGCAGGCGAAAACGCAAAGCCCGATTTTAAAGGCGTTACGGTGTACGTCGCGCCTTCCGTCAGTTCGCCAAATTGATAAGACCCGTCGCTGCCGGTCACCACGGCTGGTTTCTGTCCCCCAGCCAACATCATCGTGACATCACTCACGCCTTGCCCGGTACCCATCAGCACGCGGCCATAAATCGAAGGCAACGTAACCACTCTGGTCTGTAATTCCACGGAGTTGTTGGCAGTGTTCGGATCACCAAGATCGCTGGTGACGCTGGCACGATTGCTGATTGTTGCGACAATGGTCGGCACCACCAGAATCGTAATGCCTGCTCTGGCGCCGACGGCCAAATTGCCCAGATTGCAGGTTATGGTTTGATTGCCGCTACAACTGCCTTGCGAAGCATCAGCGGAAATCAAGTTGACGCCGGTCGGCAACACGTTTGTCACAACCACGCCAGTCGTCGCACTGTTGCCATTGTTCGTCACGCTAATGTCGAAAGCCAGGTTGTTATTGACCTTGACCGGATTGGGTCGGCTGGCCATTGCAATCGCCAGATCCGCAGCCTGCTCACTGATTTTGGCAACCAACACATCAGTTCCGCGATTTGTACCAGGCAGCGGAATCGGTTTGATTGTTGGGAAAATGGCCGAATTACCAGAAGCTGTCAGATACAAATTGCCTGCGCTGTCCAACGTCATTGCGGAAATGGTATTGGTCGTGCTGGTTCCAAAGAACGACGAAAAGATCAGCCCGGAACCAGTTGAGTTCAATTGCGACACAAACCCACCACGGCCAGTCAGCGGAGTCGGCTGAACCGGCGCCATCACCGGAAAGTCGGCAGAGAAACTAATGCCAGCCAAAAAGACTTCGCCATTGGGAGCAACTGTCAATGCGCTGATTGTTGTGCCGCTCGTGCCGCCAAAAAAAGTCGAATAACTCCAGGCGGTTCCCTGCGGATTCAGTTTGGTAATGAAGCCGTCGTTGGTTGCTGCGCCTACAGGATTTACCGCCGCTGTCGAACGAAGTGGCGAAACCAACGGAAAATTCCTGGACATTGTCGTTCCGGCAATGACGATCGTTCCGGTTTGATCCAGACCGATGCCTACAGACTGATCGCTCGCTTCGCCGCCAAGGTAGGTGGAATACACCATCTGCCCCATTGCATTGAGTTTCATCACAAAGCCATCGGTGTTTCCGGCATAAGCAGGCTGCACAGCGTTCATCGTGGGAAAGTTCGCTGAGTTGGTTGTACCGGTCAGATAAGCAGCGCCAGACGCATCTACGGCAACAGCGGTTGCGGCATCCGCGTCAATCCCGCCCAGCATTCTGAAATAACTCCACTGTGTTCCGGTGGAATTGAGCTTGGCGGCAAAAGTGTCCGAACCTGCAGTAGTTCCCGCCAGCTTCAATTGCGAAGTCATAGGATCAAGCAATAGCGAAAACACATTCCGATTGCTCAGACCATTGTTTAACGACGCCCAGTTCGCGCCCCCATCCGTAGTTTTGAACACTCCAAATCCAAAGGTGGCGGCATACACCGTCGAAGTGGCCTTCGGATCAACCACCAGGGCATTGACGCGCACGTTCTGTCCACTGGCGACCAAGCCGTTGTTTACCGCTATCCACGTGGATCCGCCGTCAGTCGTTTTCTGCACTCCGCTGCCGACTCTGGTTCCGGCATAAACGATCTGCGAGTTTGTTGGATCAATCGCAAAGTTGTACGAAGGACCGCGCAAGGATGAAATCGCGCTCCAGCTTTGCCCGCCCATGGTGCTTTTGAATGCTCCACGGCTCGTACTGATGTACAAGATGAAGGAATCAATAGAAGAGACTGCTATACCATTGACGCTTGGTGGGGTGACAAATCCTGTCGTAATCAGTCCATCATTAACCTCCACCCAGTTCGTCCCACTGTCTGTGCTTTTGAACATCCCATCAAACCCGCCCGCATAAAGAGTAGTAGGAGTTTTAGGATCAAGTGCGAAAGCTGTAATTCCGGAAACCAACGGCGGGTAATTAAACGGTGCATCAAACGAGACACCGCCATTGGTGCTTTTCAGTAAACCGCTACCTTCAAAAGTCAAATACAGAGTGCTGGTCGTGTTGGGATCAATCACGATATTACTCACGCCGACATTGTATGAAGCCAATCTTGTCCAATTCGCACCGCCGTCCGTGCTTTTATAAATGCCCCAACGGCCTCCGGCATAAATGATCGCCGGATTCTTCGGGTCAACCGCCATCACAGTGATTTGTACCGCAGGCATGCCGTTTCCAAAGGCGATCCAGTTCGCTCCGCCATCTGCACTGCGATAAAGCGAACTGCCTTGTCGAACATTGATCAAATTCAGCGAAGGAAAATCGGTAGAATCGCTCTGCCCAACAACGTAAGTATTGCCCGTAGCATCCACCGCCAGCGAAACCGCTTGAGTCACAGAATTGCCGCCGAGCAACGTCGAGTAAACCAACGCCGACCCCGACGAACTTAATCTGGCGACGAAAGAATCAACCAGGCCTGCCTTGGTGCGCTGCGGTGCATTGGCAGTGGTGGGGAAGTTGGTGGAGTCCGTGTACCCGCAAATGGACACGCTGCCCGTCGCATCAACAGCAATTGAACTTCCCGTATCGTTGCCGTCTCCGCCGAGATAAGTGGAGTAGACGATGGCCGAACCAGCCGGATTGATTTTGGTGACAAAGACTTCGTCGGTATCTGGCTTGGCGGAATTCGCCTGCAACGGATTGACCACTGGAAAGTCGGTGGAAAACGTGCGCCCGGTCAAATATGCCGCGCCCTGAGCATCTACGGCAACGTCGAGTCCTTGATCGCTGTTCGCGCCACCGATCAGGCTGGAATAGGTCAGCACCGGATCAATCACCAACGCGCGTGTTTTGTCATACGCGCCCACCCGAAATTCAATCGCCCCCGTTTTGCCGATCCGGAAATCACAAGCGACGTCGTGTTTCTGACCATTGAATTCTTGCCACGCTTGCGGTTTGCGCAATTGCAACTCTCCGCCCCCGGCGCGTAGAACCAGATTCCCTGCCGAATCAATCATCATCTGATCAACACCTTCAAACCGCATGCGAATTTGCCGCGAATCCACGCCAGGCGCGACCAGAAAGTCATATTCCAAATTCCGCTGGTTCCCATACCAAACCAGATCAATTCCCGGATACACACCTTCATATTTCACGCGGGCAAAGTTCGGAACATTCGTCTGCCAATACCGGGGATCATTGCCATGAAGGTAATGGCTTCGGGTTATCGAAGGCTCAAGTCCTTGCACACGGCGAGGTGTGGCTGCACCAACCAACGCCATTTTCATCCACGCGGAACGAGCTTCAAGTTTGCGGTCAGCGTCTGAGTTGGCTTGACCTTCCGCCTTCAGCTTCAGTTTCAAAATCGTTTCAGTTCCATTCACCAACAACGCATATCCGTCGCCTCTGGCTCGGAAGGAACCTCGCTCACCGACTTTTTCAAACTGCATGGGGAGAACGCCGTACTGATCAGCCTTAACGGATTTGATGTTGGGGGGAACTGTGGTTTCCGTGGCGGATTTGGATTCCACCATCCACATTGAAAATATCCACTGACAGAAAACCACGCTAAAAAGCGCTGCAAATAAAATCTGAATTGGGGACTTGATGGTATTTCTGGTTGGCATAGATACACCTCCGGCTTTGAAAACCTTGGAATGGCGGGGGTGGCCGATTGAACGGCTGCCTTTAGGTGCACTTCTTCCTGCGTCTTTGGACAGCCGCCTTGTAAGAGAGCTCGATCAATTGCTGATTATAGAAAGACCAACTTGTGGTCGTGATTGCCGATTTCGACTTCGTCGTAAATTCGGTCAATCAATTCATACCCGTACCGCGCCAGGAAATACGCCACGTTGAGTTCGCGTTCCTGCAGGTTTTTGTTCGGGTACAGCACGGCAAAGAGGCGTTCGATTTGTTGGCCGGTCGTTTCGTCGCGTTTGGTGCGGCTGTGGACAAACCGGGTTCGGAGGTTGTTGAGTTGGTACAAAATCTTTTCGCGCCCGCCTTTGAGCGCATCGCTGAGCGTTGGTTCCACCTTGAGTAAGGACGCGCGCAGCTTTTCCAATTGCTCGTCAAACAGGTGTTCGGTTTCGTCGAAGATGCGAGCGGTGTCGTTATCCAGGCTTTGTTCGACGATCTTTTTCAGCACGGCTTCCTGACCGTCAAACAGGTCGTTGAATTCGATGCCATATTTGGCCAGGGTTTTGGCGTGGCGTTTTTCGATCAAGGTAAACGTCGCGCGCGGCAAAACCACCGGTTCGATTCTTCCCAGCAGCGAATAGTTCGGACGCAGTTGCGCAAAGTAGGCGATTTCCGCAGGGCCTCCGATGTAGGCCAGCGTCGGCAGCAGATAATCCTGCACAATCGGGCGAAGCGTGACGTTGGGGCTGAAACAGTTCGGACAGCGGCTGACTGTGTCCAGCAGTTCGTCGGCGGCAAAACTCTTGTCGCCGTTTTTCAAATAAAAGCGCCCGTCTTCGCGGCGAACCATCGCCGTGCGGCGTCCGTCGTCCAGCATAAACAGCGGCACGGATTCCTGGCTGGTGTACACCTGCGAATGGTATCCGGCGGCTTCGAGTTTGGCGCTGGCAGTCACTAATCGGTCGGCGAATTCCGGCACGCGCGCCATTGCTTTGGAATAAATCTCGCCCGCCACGTGTTTCAGCCGGTCGTCCAGCGGATTGATCATCACCACGCCGAACTTGCCGAACAGCTTCATCATCATCTTGCCGAAGGCATCGGCAAATCCGGCTCCGGCTTTGTACGAATCGCGCAGGTCTTCGGCCAGTCGCGGAATGAATTCCGATTCCGGCAACATCGCCAACAACTGTTCGATGTTTTCGCTGACGCCTTCGGCCAATTTGACGTGTCCGACCGGTTTGCCTTCTTTGGGCGAACAGGCCGTGTAAGTCACCGTCGCCAAGTGGCCTTCGCGATTGACCAAGCGCGTGTGATTCACTTCTTCAAAATCATGATCTTCGGCGGCAATCCAGAACATCGGAATGGCGTTGACGCCTTGTGCGCGCAAATGGTCGGCCAGTTTGATCGCCGTCAACGCTTTGAACACGGTGTACAGTGGGCCGGTGAACAATCCGGCTTGCTGGCCGGTGATGACGACGACGGAATCGTTCTGCCGCAAACGTTCGATGTTGGCAAAAGTCGCTTCGCCCGCGCCCGCTTCTCGGTTCTGGTCGCTGAGAACGTCAGCGACAGCGTCTCGATGAAACGTTTGCGCCGTCACTTGTTTGGCACGCGGAACCAGCGCGTCAATGTTCAATCCTTCGGGTTGATAAAACTGGGAAACCTGGCTGAAGTCATAAAGA
>JAEUQP010000828.1 GCA_016789645.1 Acidobacteriota bacterium
CTTTTCGCCGGACGGCAAAACGCTGGCTTCGGCCAGCGACGACCGGCTGGTCAAATTGTGGGACGTGGCCACGCGCCGTGAACTGAGAACCATTCGCGGACACGGCGGCAGAGTCTATTCGCTGGCGTTTTCACCGGACGGACGCAGTTTGGCGACGGCCAGCGACGACCACACCACCAAAGTCTGGGATTTGACCGAAACCGCTCAGCCTTTCACCGACCTGCGCGGCCACACGGACGAAATAAACACGGCAGCGTTTTCGCCCGACGGCAATCTCTTGGCGACGGCTTCGGACGATCAAACAATTAAATTGTGGGACACGGCGACCGGACGCGAATGGAAAACGCTGACCGGACACACGTTCCGAATTCAATCCGCAGCCTTTTCGCCGGACGGAACGCGCGTGGCTTCGGCAGATAGGAAAGGCAAAGTCATTGCCTGGGATGCCGCTTCCGGCCAGCCGCTGCTGACTCTCCAAGCATTCAAGGATGATGCTTTCTCAGTCAGGTTTTCCCCAGACGGGCGCAGTCTGGCTGTCACCGGCTACGATGAGTTTCATAAGAACCTGCCGATTTATGGCGCGAGGTTGTTGGACGCAGCAACCGGCCAAGTGCGCGCTTCACTCATCGGCCACAAAGAAATAGTTCGCGCGGTGGAGTTTTCGCCGGATGGCAAATTGCTGGCGACTGCCGGTTCAGATTTCGTCGTGAAGCTTTGGAGCCTGGAAACCGGTCAGGAATTGGCCACTTTGGCCGGACACAAAGCAGAGATTTTCAGCCTGGCATTTTCGCCCGATGGCCGCACGCTGGTTTCGGGCAGCGCCGACCGCACAGTGCTTTTTTGGGATGTCGCCACCAAACGCCAGTTCGCCCAGCTCGAAGCGCATTCGGATTACGTCTACTCCGTAGCCTTTTCGCCGGACGGGCGACGATTGGCGACAGCCAGTCACGACGATACGGTCAAGCTGTGGGACGTGGCGACCCGGCAGGAACTCATCACACTGAAAGGCCATCAGGACAATGCGCTTTCGGTTGCCTTTTCGCCCGACGGCAAAACGCTGGCTTCGGCCAGCGGCGACCGCACCATTCGCCTGTGGCGCGCGTCATCGAGGTAACTCACAAATGTTGAAACAGATTTTGATCGCGGCCTTTGCGGTGTGTTTGGCGACGGGATTCAGCCAGGAAACCTTCGCCAACTCCATTCGCTCATTCGTTCAATCGGAAGAACGCATCAATATCAACACAGCTTCGGTCGAAGAATTGATGCGATTGCCGGGGATTGGTCAGAAATTGGCGGAACGCATCATCGCGCATCGCACCAAACATGGAGCCTTCAAACGTCCGCAAGACATCGTCGTCGTGCGCGGCTTCAGCGCAAACCGTTACCGACGGCTCGCCCACCTGATTCGCATTTGAGAAATGTTTCTACGCGCAAATCATCGCCGTTGGTCGAAATCGTGACGGCTCCGCAATGGCTGGTGCGCCAGATGTTCGCACCGGTCGCTTGCAACCGTTCGATGACTTCAGCGTGCGGATGACCGTAAGGACTGGGATCGGCGACGGAAATCACGACATGCTGAGGTTTCGCGTGGTTCAAAAATTCCGCCGTCGTCGAAGTCCGCGAACCGTGATGCGCGATTTTGATGACATCGGCTTGCAAGTTGGCGTTGGCGGCAACCAACTGCGCTTCGGCATCTTTTTCGATGTCGCCGGTCAGCAAAACGCTTCGCGCGCCAAAGCTGACGCGCAACACCAGCGATTGGTTGTTGCTGGACATGGCGGCTGAATTTGCGTCGCCCGCAGGCGAAAGGGCTTCGAT
>JAEUQP010000845.1 GCA_016789645.1 Acidobacteriota bacterium
CGAAGCCGAACGGTTGATTCCGCAACTCGCCGCCGAATTCGACAAGATGAAAACTGCCGAACCGGCGCGCGCCGAAAAACTCGTTCCGGTAATTGCCGAGCTGAAAGCCTGGAACGGTGTCAGCACCTTCGATTCGGCGGCGATGACCGTGTTCACGTTGTGGGCTTATGCGCGCACGCAACCGCAAGCCGCTCAACTGACCAAAGGGCGTCCGTTTCCAGAGGTGGACGTATTGGAATTCGTCGTCAACGAACAAATCGCCAAAAAGTGGGGCACGTGGAAAGTCGCCTGGGGCGAGTTCAACCGCATTCAGCGCGTTCACACCAGCGGCACGGTCGAACCATTCAGCGACGACAAAACCAGCTTCCCTGTCGCCGGAGGCCCCGGCGATCCCATTGGCATCGTGTTCAATTTTTATTCGCCGGAAGCTCGCGGCCAAAAACGCCGCTACGGGATCGTTGGCCATTCGTTTGTCAGCGTGGTGGAATTCGGCGCGAAACCGCAAGCGCGTTCGCTGCTGCAATTCGGCCAATCGCACGATCCAAGCTCGAAACATTATTTCGACCAAGCCGAGCTTTATTCCAAGATGCAGTTCAAACCGGCCTACTTCACGCTGGACGAAATCAAAGCCAATCTGGAAACGGCATATCGCCCAGGCGAAAAAACTGTTGCGGCCAGCGCGGCACGGGCCGGATCGAAATAGGACGATAACTTTACTGCTTCAATTTTGTCCGTAATCGGCAACGTACGGTTGCCGATTACGGCTGATGAACACATGGAAAACGAGAAACCAACTGCGACGCTGGGCGGTTCGACTGCGTCGAATGAATATCTGGGTCTGGTGCTGAAAGATCGGTACTTGATCGAGCGTGTGCTGGGGCGCGGTGGGTTGGGACTGGTGTTTTTGGCGCGCGACAAACAATTGCTCAATCGCGCGGTGGTCATCAAGGTGTTGATCGCCGAACGCGGCGAGCAACATTACGATGCCTGGTTTCAGAAGAAGTTCAAACAGGAAATCGAAGCTCTGGCGCGCATCAATCATCCCGGTGTCGTCGGCGTGCTGGACACGGGCGAAATGCCCGACGGCAAACCGTTTTTGGTTATGCAGTTTGTCGAAGGCGAAACGTTGCGGTCGGTGATGATCCAGCAAGGCATGGATTTTGATCGCGTTGGCGCCATCGTTCGCCAAATGGGTCAGGCGCTGGCAGCGGCGCACGAAAAAGGCGTTTATCATCGCGACCTCAAACCCGAAAACGTCATGCTGGAAGAAATCGGCGGCGGGCGGCAGCAGGTCAAGCTGATTGATTTCGGCGTGGCGCGCGTCAAAGCCTCCGAAGTCGCCACCGACGCCGAAATCACATGGATTGCGGGAACGCCACCATACATGGCTCCGGAACAATTGCGCGGCAAACCGACCGCCGAAAGTGACATTTATGGTCTCGGCGCAGTGGCGTATGAAATGTTGACCGGCAAGACTCCGTTCAAAGCCGGTTCGGCGGTTGATCTGTACGAACTGCAACGTGAAGGCGCAATTACCAAACCGTCTGAGCTTCGCCGAAACCTGCCCGCCGCTGCCGAAGCCGCGCTGTTGAAAGCCCTGTCGTTTAACGCTCACGACCGATACAAGAAAGTCGAAGATTTTGCCGAAGACCTGGCAGCGGCTTTAACCGGCGAACAGCGCCCGCTGGCCGCGTCGGAGTCGCCTACGGTTCAGTTCGGAGCGAAAACCATGTCGGCGGAAGCGCGTCCAACGGCTCTCGATGACACGCGAATTCGTTCGGAAGGCAAACCGGTCGCTTCTTCTGGGAAATGGATTGCCGCCGTGGCTGTCGTCGCGGTGCTGGCCATTGCCGGGTGGATGCTGTTTCGTCCCAAACCGACCACAGTCACTCCGCCGCCGAAACCGGTTACGCCCGCGTTCAATTATTGGGTGACGGTACAGAAATACCGCGATGGCAAACCGTTCCAAACGCCATTCCGGTTGGCGGGCGAGATGATTTTCGAAAACGATTACCACGTGCAATTGAATGTCAGCACGGTTCGCGCAGGCTCGTTGTACATCCTCAACGAAGCGCCCGAA
>JAEUQP010000863.1 GCA_016789645.1 Acidobacteriota bacterium
GAAAAGAAATGGGGCAACAACTGGGTGACCAGTTTGGGATACATTGGCTCGCATGGCGACCGGTTGCAGGTCACGTTCCTGCCGATCAACAGCCCGCAATTGGTTGATCCCGCGCTGCTCGCCGAATGGCGCAACTCCTACGTGCAATCGAACGGTACCGTGAACCCTGCAACGCAGCAGGTGCAAAATCCCTGGCAACCGGCGACGGGCGATTTGATCCCGTTCGGCACCGGGTCGATCCGCAACCGCACCATCCAGCGCATCGAAACCGCGTATCCGTTCCCGCACCACGGCAATTCGATTCACAACACGGCGGGCACGTCGGATTACAACGCTTTGCAGGTGCAGGTGACGCGGCAATACGCCAACGGATTGCAATTCAACGCGCACTACACCTGGTCGAAGATCATCGAAATGAGCAATTACAACGCGCAAAACAACAACGGGTACGCCGACAGCAATACGAATTACTTTGCCAACATTCGACCGGAAATGTTCCGCACGAATCGCAAGGTTTCGACCAACGACATGCCGCATCGTTTTGTAGCTTCGTGGGTGTATGACCTGCCGTTGGGCAGCGGCAAGCTGCTCGATCTCAAAAACTCCGTTGCCAATTCCGTCCTGGGCGGTTGGCGATTGGGCGGTTCGGTGAACATCCAGAGCGGTCTGGTTTCGCAGATTTCCGGCGGAGGCACGAACACGATCAACGTGTTGCCCGATCTGGTTCCCGGTGTGCCGCTGGAAGTGCCGAAAGCATTGCAACGCTGGTACGACGGCAATACCTCCGTCACCTTGCCCAGCGGACGCGTCATCACGCCGTGCAATCGCTGCTTCCTGAAATACAACATTGACGCTTTTGCCGGTCGCGTCGTGACCACGCCGAACGGAACCGTCGTGCCGGATATTTTCTGGTACGGAACGTCTGCGGCTTCGTTCAGCGCGATTCGCTCGCCGCGCACCTGGAACAGCAACATGTCGCTGGAGAAAAATTTCAAACTCACCGAACGCTTTGACCTGAACCTGTCGGCGCAGGCGTCCAATGTGTTCAACAACACCCAGTTCCGTTCCAGCATCAACACCGGCATGGGCGGAACCGTGTTGCCCGCAACCATCACCGCCAATCCGACGCAAAATCTGAAGATTGGCCAGTTGCAAAGCGGCGGCACGTTCGGAACCTTCGGGCAGGGAACCAACGATCCCCGCCAGATCGAAATGGTGATGAAGCTTCGGTTCTAACGGTTTCGTCGTAACCGAAGCGTAATTGCTCAGGGGATGGCGGAAAGATAACGGAACAAACGGAACAGACGGAATTTTCCCTCTTCTTTTTCCGTTCATTCGGTTATTTCCGTTTGTTCCGTATTCTCTTAAAAACAATCCCTCACGACGTAATGTGGCGGGCTAAGCAGTTACACCGAAACATCCTTTGTGGCAGTGATTCGCATGAAGCGAACCACTGCCACATTTTTTTGGCGTTATCGGATTTCTGATGGGGAATCCATTGCTTCCCATTCCCCAACCTTTTCATGAGGTTGATTGGGGTTCAGCCCGCGAATGCGGGCGGCGAGCGTAAAGCCTGGGGTGAAGGCGTGAGCCGAACCCCCAGGAACAGAACACAAGGAGGGGAAAGCCTGTGAAACAGGCGAAAGAGTTCAGGCAGTCTGTCGCCCGCTTCGCAGGCTCCATGCTCTCCGTCGCCACGTTCCTGGGGCTTCAACGCCCCAGGCTTTATGCTGGCGCTTGCTTCGCAAGCTGGCTAACGGGCTTTTCACTCCCAAAACATAGGCAATCCCGGCGGCTTATGCTAAAAGGCTGCTGAGGATGATCTGCCATGACCGATGCTAAAACTTCCCGCCGATTCGCCGTCGCCCTCTCGTTTCCGGGAGAACATCGCGCGTTTGTTGAACAAGTCGCCGAACAATTGGCGGCTTCATTCAGTCAAGAGCGTGTGCTTTACGATCAATATCACGATGCCGAATTCGCTCAGCCCGATTTGGACGTTTATCTGCCCAATCTGTATCGCGCCGAGTCGGAATTGCTGGTGATTTTTCTCTGCGCCGAATACGCCGCCAAGCGTTGGTGCAAACTGGAATGGAGGCACATCCGTCAATTGATTCCGACAGTGGAAGCCAAGCGGATTATGTTTCTCAGTTTTGGCGATCCCGGCGATCTGACGGAGATTGGAATTCTTCCTGGCGACGGATACATCAACATCGGCGCGCAATCTGCCACCACAATTGCGGAAAAAATCTGCAAACGGCTGAACCTGAATCACGGCTTTACGCCGCCGACAACTCTTCCGTCAGCTTCGTCGAGCTTCAAAGCCGACATTTCCCGCATCGTCAAATACGCGCCGCCTGAATTGATTGGCCGCGAAGCGGAACTCAAGCTTCTCGATGACGCCTGGAATCAAGCCGTGCGCGGTGAAAAGAATCGTCCGCACATTGTCACCTTCGTCGCGTTGGGCGGCGAAGGCAAAACTTCGCTGGTGGCGAAGTGGGCGGCGACGCTCGCCGCTCAAGACTGGCCGGGTTGCGAAGCCGTCTTCGCGTGGTCGTTTTACAGTCAGGGGACGCGCGAACAGATGGCGGCTTCGTCGGATGTGTTTTTGCGCGAAGCCCTGATCTTTTTTGGCGATGAAGCGACGGCCAACAGCCCCAAACTCGCCAGCGAAAAAGCCAGACGGTTGGCGCAGTTGGTCGGCCAGCGCCGAGCCTTGCTGATTCTGGATGGCGTGGAGCCGTTGCAATATCCGCCGCTGCCTCCGATGAACGGGCAATTGCGCGATCAGGCGTTGGCCGATTTGCTCAAAGCCTTGGCGACGACGAATCGCGGCTTGTGCGTAGTCACGACTCGGTATTCGCTGCCGGATTTGCAGGCGTTCTGGCAGACCACCGCCGCCGAACAGAAGCTTTTGCGATTGTCGCGCGAAGCCGGTGTGCGGTTGCTGAAAACGCTGGACGTCAAAGGCGCTGCGCAGGAATTCGATTCGCTGGTCGAAGAGGTCAAAGGCCACGCGCTGACGTTGAATTTGCTGGGCACGTATTTGCGCGACGCTCACGAAGGCGACATTCGGCGGCGCGATCTGGTTCGGCTGGCCGAAGCCGACGAAGAAGAACAGGGCGGCCATGCGTTCCGAGTCATGGCGGCTTACGAACGCCATCTGGAAAGCGAAGGCGACAAAGGCCAACGTGCGTTGGCGATCTTGCGATTGATGGGATTGTTTGATCGCCCGGCGACGGTGGAGTGTTTGCACGCGCTGTGGCAATCGCCCGCCATTCCGAACCTGACCGAACCGTTGATCGGCATCACCGAAGCGCAGCGCAATCTGACGCTGAAACGGTTGGAAGACGCGCGATTGTTGACGGTCAACCGAGACGCCGCGGGCACGCTGTTGTCGCTGGATGCGCATCCGCTGTTGCGCGAATACTTTGCCGCGCGCGTTCGTAGTTCCGGCTTCAGCCGGCAGCAGCTTGGCACGAGCGGTAGGGCTGCTTCGCAGCCGCAGCCGCCTGAAGGCGGAACTACGAACGCGACTACGAACGCGGCTTGGCGCGAAGCGCACAAGCGAGTGTACGAACACCTGTGCGCGACGACGAAAGAAGGCGACCAGCCCACGCTGGAAGAGTTGCAACCGCTTTACCAGGCGGTCGCGCACGGCTGTCAGGCGGGCTTGCAGCAGGAAGCGTGTGAGAAGGTGTACCGCGCCCGCATCCTGCGCGGCACGGCCAGCGACGGCTTTTACAGTTGGAGGAAACTCGGCGCGTTCGGCTCCGATCTGGGAGCGGTCGCCTGCTTTTTTGAGTCGCCCTGGAGCCGCGTCTCGCCTGCGCTGACGGAATCTGGCCAAGCCTGGCTGCTGAGCGAAGCCGCCTTCCGTCTGCGTGCTCTGGGGCGGCTGACCGAATCCCTGGAACCGATGCGGACGGGGATGGAAAATTACGTCAAGCAGGAGAGTTGGGGATACGCCGCCAGCGTCGCCAGCAACCTGAGCGAGTTGGAACTGACGCTGGGTTTGGTGGATGCAGCGACGCGGGACGCTGCCCAGTCGCTGGAATACGCCGACCGCAGCGGCGATGTTTGGCAAAGAATCGGGCGACGCGTTGCGCTTGCCAACTCACAGCATCAAAAAGGAATTTTAGAAAATGCTCAAACCCGTTTTGCTGAGGCAGAAACGATATTTCAATCTCAAGCCAAGAGTTCAAATTGCCTAGTTGGGACGTGGGGTGTTTATTATTGCGACCTACTCTTAGCTGTTCCAGAGCGCGCTGCTTGGAAGCAACTTCTTGGTTTGAATGCTACCGAAGCAGTTTTAGAGTCAATAGATGTCTGTGGAGGGGTTACACAACGCGCAACCCAAATGCTCCAATGGGCAGAAAAGGCAGACGCCGCTCTATTTGAATTTGCCCTTGACCACCTGACGCTGGGGCGCGCCACGCTGTATTCGGCGATTCTGGAAAGCTCCAACTCCCGACTCCCGACTCCCGACTCCTCCCACATCGAAAACGCTGTCACCGGCCTCCGTCGCTCTGGCGACCAAGACCTGCTTCCGCTCGGTCTGCTGACGCGCGCGTGGCTGCGTGCGCTGACAGGAGCGTTGACCGGCCCCGACAGCGCGCAAGAAGACCTGGACGAAGCCTGGGACATCGCTTCGCGCGGTTCGATGAAGCTGCATCTGGCGGACATTCATCTTTACCGCGCCCGCCTCTTTTACCGCGAGCAATCGTACCCG
>JAEUQP010000103.1 GCA_016789645.1 Acidobacteriota bacterium
GCGACCGGAACGATCATTTGCAATTCCATCGCCAGCAAATTGCCGCGCGCATCTTTCAATCGGCGACCAGCGGCATAACGCGGCTGTGTGCGATTGCCTATGTTTTCAAAGTACGTGAAGCCGTCCAGAAATTCTCCGCACAGCAAATCCAGATCGCCGTCACCATCGAAGTCCTCAAAATTCGGCGAAGGGCACCCAAACACATCAATCGCTTTGCCGTCGGCTTCCAGTTTGATCGGCGCGGCATAGTTTGGCACTGAGTTCGTGCCGACATTGCGATGCAGCAAGACAAAACCGTGCAACGGACCATTTTGCCATTCGCCGCGCGCGTTCCAGGCGTCATCCCAACCATACCAGCTCCAATCTTCAATGCCTATAATCAGGTCGAGCGCGCCATCGCCGTCATAATCCACATATCGCCATTGGTTATGGCGAACCTTCGGGCCTTTCGGTTGTTTGCCTTCGGGTTTGTAGAAATTCGCCTCCACCGCTAACGCCGTCGGTTGTTGCAAACCGATTTGTGCAAAGTTCGCGTATTCATGGCCCGGAGCCAGCACGCGCATTTGCCCATTGACGTAACTCGGCATGACGTAATGCCGCGTGGCGCTCAATCGGCGCGCGGGTTTGAAGACTGGCAATTTATGCTTCGCCGTATCGCCCACAGCGTTTTCAAACAACCACACGCCATTTGAAGGTTTGTCCGGACACGAAACAATCAGATCGAAATCGCCATCGCCATCCGCATCGCAAGGAATTGGCCACGCCCACAGCCCTACGCCCAGATCAACAATCAGGCCGGGATTGTTGTATCTGAGCTGTCGCAAGGTTTCAGAAGCTTGCGTAATGGCCGAGTTTGCGTTTTGCATGTTTGCCGACAAACTGATCAACGCACTCAGAACGAGGAACCTGCTGACAAACGGCCAACAACGAACAATTCGTGAATTCATAACGGAACATTCCCAACCACAAAAAACACAAAAGACACAAAAAACTCTTTTGCGTCTTTTGTGTCTTTTGTCGTGAAGATATTTGCTCTGCCGGATTTCAGACTTCCAGCTTCCACGGAGAACGGTATTTCGCCTTCAGGTGCGGTCTGACATTGCTCTGTTTGACCGTCCAGTTGGTTTCATCCCAATCCAGCCAGGTCTTATGCCGCATTGAAAGATTGGCCAGAATGCAGGCCGTCGAAGATCGAACGCAGGTTTCGATGTCGCTGATCGGTTTTTCGCGCGATTTGATGCACTCGATGAAGTTCTTCCAGTGCGGAATGTTCAGGTCGCGCATCTGCGGATTGTTTTCGTAAGTCTGCGCTTCGACTTTTGATTTGTTGTTGGGGATCAGCCAGCAACCGCCGCGAGTAACGATGATGTTGGCTTCAGTTCCATGAATAGCAGTTCCTGCGCCTTGATTGGCAAACATCGGCATTGGATTGGCGGTGCGACTTTCATACGTCAGCATGAATTTCGGATAGCGGAACGTCGCCATCATGGTGTCCGGCGTGTCCACGTTGTCGTCCACATACAGCTTGCCGCCTTGCGCGGAAATCGCCGAAGGCATTGGTTCGCCGAAACATTGATGCACAGGGTCAATCAGGTGAACGCCCCAATCGGTCATGGCTCCTCCGGCGTAATCCCAGAAATACCGGAACGTCGGAAACGTCGTCACGCCCACGCCCCAACGGTTTTTGTTGAATGGGACTTTGGGAGCAGGTCCCAACCACATTTCCCAATCCAGACCTTCGGGCACGGGACTGTCTGCCGGCCTGCCCCAGCCTTCTTTTTTGGTCGCGCCGGATTGCCAGGTGTGAACGAAGGTCACTTCACCGAGAATGCCGCTTTTGACCAATTCCGCTGCTTTCAAAAAATACCCGCCGGAACGTTGCATCGTGCCCGCCTGAACGACGCGCTTATATTTGCGCGCGGCCTGCACCATCTTTTGCCCTTCTTCGACATACACCGAAGCCGGTTTTTCGACGAACACATCTTTTCCCGCTTTGCAGGCTTCGACGGTCATGTACGCGTGCCAATGATCAGGCGTCGAAATGCAGACGGCGTCAATGGATTTGTCGGCCAGAATTTCGCGGAAGTCTTTGACGGCCTTGACGGTTTTTCCGGCTTTCGCGGCTGCGGCAACGCCTTTTTCCAAATGCGGTTGATAGACATCACACACAGCCACAGGCTCCACATCGTCGGATAATTTCAGCGCAAAGCCCAGGTTGCTCGATCCCATCGCGCCAATGCCGATGTGAGCGACCGAAATGCGGTCGTTTGCGCCTTTGACTCGACCGGTGAAAAGAGACGTGGTGAGCGCTGCGCCAGCGCCTTTCAGAATGGTTCTTCGTTCGATCATTGCTGCTCCTAAATTCGATCAGCCGCCGAACAAGCGACCGTCGGTGATGTAATTCCGCAGGCAAACAGCTTTCTCGGCACTGTGTTGCCGCGTCAGTTGATGTTCGATAAAAATTGGCTTTACCAATAGGTGAGAACGGCGTGGCTTATAGCACGCGATGAAAAATACCGTCAAGGTTACTGACTGTCGGCCCAGTCTCCATCAGATGTGGCGACGACCTTGCTTGACAGGCTTTCCAAGCGGATGGTAAACGGCAGCCGCCAAGCACAAAATCTGGCAAGCCTCTCAACATTGATTATGCCCAAAGCAAAACTCATAACCCCAAAAACAGAACTGTTGCACGCTGGCGCAACAGCGGAGCAGGTTGTGGAACAGATTCGTTCGTTGATTGCCAATGGGGATTTGCGTCCGGGCGACCGCTTGCCTGCCGAACGAGAGTTGGCCAAACAGCTCAGCATCAGCCGACCGAGCATTCGCGCCGGATTGCGTATGTTGGTCGCGCGCGGCGTGTTGCGCGCCAAACATGGATCGGGCACATATGTCGCCGATGGACCGCCATCGCTGGACAGCGAGCAGTTAAGCTTGCTTGCCGATCTGCACGGATTCACCTTTGACCAGATGTTCGAAGCGCGGCAGGTGTTGGAAGTTCAGGTCGCCGGATTGGCGGCGGAACGCGCGACAGCCGAACATCTGGCGACGTTGTCCGAAGAAATCGCGGAAATGTATGCCGCCCTGGATGATCCGCAACAGTATCTGATTCACGACATCAAATTTCATCGCGCGATTGCTGCCGCGTCAGAGAATCCGATTTTGGCGACCTTGGTCGAAATGGTGTCGGCAGTGATGTATGACCAACGCCGAGAAACCATTGGCCGCGCGCACGATTTCAAGGAATCCGTTGAGATGCATCAACGCGTTTATCGCGCGATCCGTTCCCATAACGCCGAAGAAGCGCGTCGCAGCATGCATGAGCATCTGGCATTGGCTCACAAAGCGTATCGAACGGAAGAAGGAAAATTGTCGAAGAAGAAAAAGTAGGCAGGCGCTCAACGCAAATCGCCGAAGAGATGTTGCGCCAACGTGACCGCGGCAATGGCAGCGGTTTCGGTTCGCAAAATTCGCTGGCCAAGATGAACCGGCAGAACGTTGTGGGCTTCAGCGGCCTGAAGTTCGGCGTCGCTCCAACCGCCTTCGGAAGCAACGCAAAGAGTCAGCGAGGTTGGCGAATGCAGGCTGGCGGCAATTTCGCGCAACGTGGTTCCGCCGCGTTCGGAAAAGATCAGACTCACCGCTTCAGCCCCGTTGCAAAACCCGACGAAGGAAATCGGTTCCGTGATTTCCACCAACCGGCGGCGTCCGCATTGTTTCA
>JAEUQP010000984.1 GCA_016789645.1 Acidobacteriota bacterium
ACGCCAGCCAGTACGATTGCCGACGCTAAAAGTTTGAATCGGAGCGAGAATGAGTTTTTGTAGCTTGTCATAAAGACACTTCTCCCTGCACCCGATTCAATCAAGAAACGGACGCGGTTTCGGTTGGCAATTCATTGTGAGCAAGCAGGTGACCGCGCCAGCAAGACTCACGTCAACGGCCTAAAGAAATGGATTTTCAACATTGGAAAAAACAGCGTGTCAGCCAATCACCGAACGAAATCGGCGTTGAAAAAGGGAATTCAGCACGCTGAAGGCAACTTGAGAACTATCAATCGAACGTTTTTTTGTTAGTTGTTTCGAGTTGGATAAGGCGAGCGGAGAGTAGTTTTTTTTTCACAGAACTGTCAATCACTTTTTTTGAATGACAGCTTAAACGGTTGATTGCGCACAGAAAAAAACGCTTTCGGATTGAGCGTGAACATGAGTGTCAACCCACGTTGTTCAATAAAGCGGCAACCGCAGCTTGGCTTCGCAGCCGTTGCCGCTGGCGCGATTTTCCAGGGTCAGCATGCCGCCGTGGCCTTCGGCGATTTGGCGGCTCAGCGCAAGGCCAATGCCGGAACCGCCCGGCTTGGTCGTAAAAAACGGCACGAACAGGTTGGAGGTATTGGACAACCCTTGACCTTCGTCTTCGACGGAAACTTCCAGAAAACCATTGTTGACGCGCCAACTGACGCTGACGCCACCGCCGGTTTGCAAGGCGGCGTCCACCGCATTACGTAGCAAATTAATCAACAACTGCTCCAATTGATCGCGGTCGCCTTGAATCGTCAGTTCAGGGCCGGGCAACAATTCCACCTTCAAACGCGTTTCCAAACCGGCAACCTGCCGAACCCAAGTGCCCACATCCATCGGCTGCAATTCGGGACGCGGCAGTTTGGCCAAAATGGCATACGCCGTCATAAAGCGATTCAACGATTCGGCGCGCGAAGAAATCACCGACAATCCGCGCGTCAGGTCTTCTTCAAAATCGGCTGGCCAGTTTCCCGGCTCCGGGTTGCGAGCCAGCATGTTTTCCAGACTGCGCGCAATGGATTTGATCGGCGTCAGGGAATTGTTCAATTCGTGGCCGAGCACGCGCACCAGACGTTGCCAGGCCAATCGTTCTTCTTCGCGCAACGCGCGGCTCAGATCGGCGATCACCACCAATTGATGCGGCTTGCCGTCTTCGCGGAACGTGCTGCGGCGCAAGCCCCAACGGCTGGCGACGTTGCCTATCCCACCCGGAAAGGTTCGCTGCAGCGTGCGCGCCGCTTCGCCTTCCAGACAATCCTGCATCCTGAGTTCTTCAGCGGTTCGCCCAAGCAATTGCGCCGACGGGCGATCCAGCAAGCGTTCGGCGGCACGATTGACCAGCCGCAACCGCTGTTCGCTGTCGAAGGCGAACACCGCCAGATCAATTTCTTCCATCACGCGACGCAACAAGGCCGTCGCTTCCATCGCGCCCAACCGCTGTGTGCGCAAGGTCGCGCTGAGCGCGTTGACTTCGCGGACGACATCGCCGAGCGGATCGTCCTGGTTGACCGCGCGGCCACGAATCGAATAATCACCTTCGCGCAACGCGGCCAGCAGATTCGACAGCGTTTGCAACGGCATGACCACGCGTTCGCGCAAGGCGTACGCGCATCCCAGCCAGAAACTGACGACGAAGACCGTCAGCGTCCATTGCACTTTCGGGGTGTAATCGCCTGTCCACAGCAGGACCAACGCCACCAGCGCGCCGGGAAAGCCGGTAAAAAACGCCAGCAGCCAGATGCGTTTATCGAAACTCAGCGGTTGCGAATGAAATGATCGCGGCAGAGGTTTGACGTGAACCTGTGAGTCTCCGGCTTTGGTGGTTGGCTGCGGCAGGATCGAAAGCAGGTTTGGCCGGTCGGCATCCACCGG
>JAEUQP010000104.1 GCA_016789645.1 Acidobacteriota bacterium
GTTAAGCCCAACAGCATTTTGATCGCGCTGCTGGTTTGACTGCGCGCGCGGAGTTCCAGCACTTGTCCCAACAACACCAGCGTTGTGATGACAGCGGCGGCTTCAAAGTAAACTGCAACCTGACCACCGTGGCTTTGAAACGAAGCAGGGAAGATGCCGGGAGCCAGCGTCGCCACAATGCTGTAACCGAATGCTGCGCCCGTGCCGATGGCGATCAGCGTGAACATGTTCGGGCTGCGATTCACAATCGAAGCCCAACCGCGTTCAAAAAACGGCCAGCCTCCCCACAACACAACCGGAGTTGCCAGCACGAATTGCAACCAGATGACCAACCGGTGACCGAGCGCGTGTTGCACCGGCTGGCCGGGAATCATTTCCGCCATTGCCAGCAAAAACACCGGCAAAGTCAGCGCCAGGCTGATCCAGAAGCGCCGCGTCATGTCATCCAATTCCGAAGTGTCTTCTTCCACCGTCAACGAAAACACTTTTGGTTCCAACGCCATTCCGCATTTAGGGCAACTGCCCGGCCCAATTTGCACAACTTCCGGATGCATCGGGCAAGTGTATTCCACATCAATTGGCGCTGGAGCGTTCGGTTTGGGATGCAGCACCGCTTCCGGGGCTGCGCTGAATTTGTGCAGGCAATGTTCACTGCAAAAGTAATAGGTTTCGCCGTGATGCTCATGTTTGCCCGCCGCTGTTGCTGGCTCCACCGTCATTCCACAAACCGGGTCAACGTGCGTTTCCGCTTGAACGACTGTGGGCGCAGGCACGGACGACATCACCGGCAAGGATTTTGCTTTTCCTCCCAACTGCACCATCGGCAGCGGAGTCAGCATTTCCACCAAACGTGGCGTTTTGTTCAGATAGGTTTCGGGATCGGCGCTGAATTTGCGCTGGCAATTGGGATTGCAGAAATAGTACGTCTCTCCTTTGTATTCGAATTTGCCTGCCGCTTTTGCCGGATCAACCTTCATTCCGCAAACTGGGTCAACGTGCTTGGTCATTTGCTCCTCCTTCTCAGTTTTGCCGAAACCGGCTTTGCCGTGTTGAGTTCAGCTTCTTCGATCAAGCCGCAAAAATGGCCGTCGGCTTTTCCGCGTTCGTCCCATTGGGTCAACGTATGAGCCAGCGCGTCGCGGTAACGCTGCATTTGTTCCAGCCGTTCGTCGAGTTCCGCCAACCGCAGCCGGACGATTTCGCGGACTTCATCGCAGGGGCTTTGTCCGGCCTGACTTTCGGCGATGATGCGTTTGATTTCATCAAGCGTGAAACCCAGCGTTTGGGCGCGTTTGATGAATTCCAGCGTGTCCAGAGCTTCGGAATCGTAAAGCCTGTATCCGCCCTCGGTGCGCGCCGGTCGCGATAGCAATCCGCTGCGTTCGTAAAATCGAAGCGTTTCAACACCAATGCCCGTGCGCTTGGCGACTTCGCCAATCTTCAGCCAGACGGTTTCATTCGACGCAATGGCCGCCGCTTGAAACGTCTTTCGTTTTAGCTGGTTCATTTCGCTTTTCCTCCTTACAGACGGCAGTCTACACCCTGTAGCCAACTACAGAGTCAAGGCGAAAAATATAGAAAAGGGAAAATATACGAAGAGAGGAGAAGAAAATTAGGTGAAAAGCAATATGGCACATCAGAGATGCATCTCTGATGTGCCATATTTTTCACACGAGTTTAGTAAATGATCGAAAAACTTCCGTCGGCTTCGGCAACCACTGTCGCCAAGCCCCACACTGGAACGTCTGACGCAGTTCCTTTTTCAGTGGTAGGTTTGCCCTGGCTGTCAAACACTTGCCACGCCAGCGAGCCGCCTTTTTTCCAGCCGGTGCCTTCTGTCCAGACGAGAATCGTTTCGCCGCGTGCATTGGTGGCAATTGCTGGATGTTTCCGTTTGTTGGTTGAGCCGGGTGCGGCCATCGGCACGGCGGCAGCGGCTGAATCCAACGCGCCGAAGAAAATCTGCCCGTTGTTTTCCCACGCGCCAATCGTATGTTTGGCTTCGGTCATCACGGTCGAACTCATTGGACAAGTCGTCAAATTCCAACTGTCCATCCGCGTACCTTTGAAGGTTTTGGTTTGGTCAGCGGAAGTCAGCAAAAACATGCCGCGTTCGGTCATCTCTGTTGCGGTTCGATAAAGAACAAAAAGCTTGCCGTGCGAATTGACGAAAGCGCGCAATCCGCAACACGCGCAAACGCCCGTTGTTTTGCCTCCGATGTCAGCGGGGTCAATGGCAATCTCGCGCCTAAAGGTTTTGCCATCATCAGTGGACGCGGCGAGCCAGATGCGGCGATGCGGTTCGCCGGTTTTTTCTCCGGCGGCGTGCCAGATGGCATAAACGTTGCCCGCTTTGTCTGCTGCCACACTGCCGCCGCCGTCCAGATGCTGCGTGGCGTGAATCAGATTGCGCTGCGCTTCAAAAGCCGTCCCCCCATCGTTCAACCGCGCGTAAAGCAGCGGCGCTGAGTTGCTCGAAGGGCGCGG
>JAEUQP010001080.1 GCA_016789645.1 Acidobacteriota bacterium
AGCCACCGTCAAAGCCGGAACAGTCGAAATCAGCGGCACGGTGGAAGGAACCGTTACAGCGAAAACCAGCGTAAAAATTCATCCCACCGGTCGTGTTTACGGAGACATTTACACGCCGTCATTGATTATCGAACACGGCGCTGTGTTCGACGGCAAATCCCACATGATTGACGGCAAAGATGCTAAAGGGATGGGCAAATCCGATCCGAAACTGGCTGAAGTGAAGCCGTTCAAAACAGCCGACGCTGTGTAAGCTCGTCTGACGTTCACAAAATCCAAAGGCCGGTGAGTTACCTTTCAACTCACCGGCCTTTGTTCGTTTTCACCCTCGCTGATAAATGGTGGCAAAGCGTCGAGCTTCGTTTTCCGCTTCGGCCATCACCCGGCTTTCATTCAGTGTCAGCAATTCTCTGTCCCTCATCACGACTTTTCCATCAATCAGCACCGTCTCTACATTCTCAGGTTGAGCGGCATACACAATCGCAGACACCGGATCGTAATTCGGCAACGTGTGCAGCGACTGCAAATTCATCAAAACCAGATCGGCTCGTTTGCCAATTTCGATGCTGCCGATTTGATCGCCTAAGCCCAAGGCCTTTGCGCCGTTGATCGTCGCCATTCGCAAAGCTGTCAACGCAGGAAGCGATTCCGGTCCGTGTTTGACCTTTTGCAACAAAGCCGCCGTTCGCATCTCGGTGAACATATCCAGCCGGTTATTGCACGGTGCGCCATCGGCTCCGAGCGAAACCGAAATTCCGCGGTCCAGCATGTCCACCACGCGCGCGATGCCGGAAGCCAGTTTCAGGTTTGACGAAGGACAATGCGCGACGTGAGTGCCGGTGCGCTGCAACACATCCAATTCCGAATCGTCCAGGTGAATGCAATGAGCAAGCACAATATATTGACCAGCTAATCCAACGCTATACAAGTAATGTACATTTCGCTGACCGCTCAACTGTTCAACAATGGCGATCTCTTCCCGATTTTCTGAAGCATGCGTATGGACCAGCACGCCACGTTCGCGCGCGAGCCTGGCGACTCGTTCCAGCAATTCGCGCGAACAACTGACCGCAAAGCGCGGCGCGAAGCAATAGCGAATGCGTCCGTCAGCGGTTCCGTGCCAGCGTTCCAACAAACGCAACGATTCGACAATGGAATCTTCTGTCTGTTCATTCAACTCAGCGGGAACGCCTTCGCCCGCATCCATCATGCACTTGCCCACAGTCGCTCGAAAGCCGGATTCTTCGACCGCCTGAAACACGACATCAGTGTGATTGACCGTTTCCATCGTCAGCGCGCAAGTCGTGCCGCCTTTGATCAACTCTGCAATTCCCAGTCGCGCCGATGCGTAAAGCGATGCCGGTGTATGCGCCGCTTCCATCGGCCAGACACGTTGTTTCAACCAATCAATCAACGCCAGGTCGTCTGCCGCTCCGCGAAACAACGTCTGGCAAAGATGAATGTGCGTTTGCACAAAACCCGGCAACAACACACGGCCTCTTCCGTCAATCACTTCATCGAAACTTTCATCTGCTTGCGCCGCTATCGGTTCAATCGCGGCAATGCGTCCGCGTTCAATGACGACACTTCCCTGCAAGATGCGGTTCTGCGCATCGAGCGTGATGATGGTGGTGTTGGCAATCAAGATTCGGTCAGTCATAGCGTCGGGTAAGATAACAAATCTCAGCATTCGGCGAAGAAAAAAGTTATCGCCGGCAATGCCCCGTTTAGCAAACAACTGGTGGCGTCAAAACCGTTGTTGCTAAAGAATAGCGATGCTATGCTCCCGCCCGCAGCCGAGTCCCGAAGCAGTACCTAATCACACCTTGAGCGACGATCTTGCTATGGCCTTTTTGCCGGATTTCGAGACAGACATTTTCATCAGCTACGCTCGCGTGGATAACGAAACCGCTGCGGGCGGCGACGGCTGGGTCGCGCAATTCGTCAAACATCTGGAAATCGAACTCAGTAAACTGGCCGGTCGCATTGGTGTAGTGAAACTCTGGTGGGACCCGACGCTGGACGACAATCAGTTGTTCGATGACAAAATCCAGAAGCAGATCAATGGTTCCGCCATCTTTCTGGCGCTGGCTTCCAATGGATATTTGAAATCAGAGTATTGTCGCAAAGAGCTTCGCTGGTTTCGGGAATATGCGGAAAAACATCACGGCTTGGAAGTTGGCGACCGGCTGCGCGTCGTCAATGTCATGCTCAACAACATTCCGCCTAAAGATTGGCCGGACGAATTTCATGGCGCGATTGGATCGAAGTTCCACGACGCCGAACGCGATGAGGACATCGGCCAACCGCCAATGCCCAACGAAGAGATGTTCCGCAAGAAACTGCGAAAACTGAGCGAATCCATTTACCGCACGTTGCAGGCATTTCCATCCGCCGCAGAATCACAGCCGCCAAAAGCCGACGATGAAAACAAGCCCGACGATTCGTTTGTCGTCTATCTGGCGGATGTTTCCGACACGCTGCAAAATCGCCGTGATTTGATTGCCAACGAATTGCGCCAGAAAGGCGTGCGCTTGCTGGATCCGATTCCGCCTCCACACGAAGCCGCTGCGCACGACACCAAACTGAAAACCGAAATCGCTCGCGCGGATGTCGCCGTGCATCTGTTGAACGAATGGGGCGGACGCCGCATGGATGGATTGACCGTCACCTATCCGCAACGTCAGGTCGAACTCGGATTGCAGCATGCCAAATCGCAATTGATCTGGGTTCCGCAATCGCTGCACAAAGACGCCATCAAGGAAATCGAAGACGCCACACAGCGCGACCTGTTGGCGAAGCTCGAAGACACCAATCTGGAACGCTCACGGTTTCGCTTCATCCGCGAATCGCCGAGCGCCATCGCCCGCGAAGTCCTCAACCATCTGGAAGAATTGAAACGCCAGCAACAACTGGCCGAAGCCGCGTTGATAGACACGCATCCCAAAGACAACCAGCACGCTTCGTGGTTGTGGACGATTTTGAAAGCCAGGGAAAACAACGCGCTCATCAATCCTCCGGTCGAAGACCCGCTCAGCAGTTTGTCCGAATTGGAAACCCGTTTGCGCGAAGCCGCCCGGTTGATCGTGGTGTTTGGCGAAGTCGCCGAAGATTGGGTGCGCGAACGACTGGGGCATGCGATCAAATTCGCGTTTACCGAAAAACGCCAGCTTGCGCGGTGCGCTGTGTTTTTTGCTCCGCCCCGGCTGAAGAAAGACGGCTTGTTCGATTTGGGCATCGTTCACGTAGACCATTTCGACATTCAGGATTTGCTCAACCCGGAAACGCTGGCCGACTTTCTGGGCAAACCTGATGGCCAGATGGGGAGGAAGCGATGACCACTGAACGCTCTGCTCCCAATCCCACGAATCCCTTTGTCGGTTTGCGTCCGTTCCGCACCGAAGAAAGCCTGTTGTTTTTTGGGCGCAATGAACAAACCGTCGAATTGTTGCAGCAGCTTCATCGCACGCGCTTTCTGGCGGTCGTAGGTTCTTCGGGATGCGGCAAATCTTCGCTGATTCGCGCCGGACTGATTCCCAAACTCAAAGCCGGATTTCTGATCGAAGACCGCGACCGATGGTTGACCGCGACGATGAAGCCGGGCGATTCGCCGCTGCGAAATCTGGCGGCGGCCTTGCTCGAAGCCGCATTCGGCGACACGACCGAAGCGATGCCCGAAGCTATGGTTGACGATTTCGTCAAAGCCATTCGCCAATCAGGAGCCGAAACCATCACCACGCGACTGGCTGCGAAGCTCGGCGATGCGTCGTCGAATCTGTTGCTGTTGGTTGACCAGTTTGAGGAAATCTTCCGCTTTGGCGTGGAATCGAACAAACCCGACCAGCGCGAAGAAGCCGAAGATTTTGTCAGCTTGATGCTGGCGTTAGCTGACCAACGCGAGTTGCCGATTTATGTGGTCATGACCATGCGGTCGGATTTCATTGGCGATTGCGACAACTTTTACGGCCTGCCCGAAGCCATGAACCGCAGCCAATATCTGGTTCCGCGCCTGACGCGCCAGCAACGCCAACAAGCCATCGAAGGCCCCATCCGTCTGTTCGGAGCCAACATCACGCCGCGCCTGCTCGACCGTGTGTTGAACGATGTCGGCGACAAATCCGATCAACTGCCCGTAATGCAACACGCATTGTTGCGAACTTGGGAGCAATGGCAGAAAGAAAGACAGAGTGACGGAGAGACGGAGGGACTGGGAGACGGAGCGAATCCGCAATCCACAATCCGCAATCCGCAATCGAAGAATTCGCAATCGGTGGACGTTCGTCATTACGAAGCCGTCGGCACACTGACCGAAGCCTTGTCGCGTGATGCTGAAGCTGCGCTGGAAAGCTTGAGTGAAGACGACCAGAAAATTGCCGAGCGGATGTTTCAAGCCTTGACCGACACCGATGCGCGCAATCGGCAAATCCGTCGCCCGGCGCATTTGAGCGAACTCTGCGCAATTACCGGAACCGACCGCGACACCATCGAAACCATTATCGAAGAATTTTCCGGCAGCGGGCGCTCCTTCCTGACCGCAACCAACGAAGCCGATCCGCTGATAGACATCTCGCACGAAAGCCTGATCCGGCAATGGCGGCAGGCCAGCGAGTGGGTCAAAGCCGAAACCGAATGGCGCGACCGGTACAAGCGCCTGTCACACGATGCTGAGATTCATCGCCAAAGTGGTAAGAACGAGGACTTGCTGAAAGGCACACAACTCATCTCCGCGCTGGAATGGGAAGAGAAACGCAATCCAAATCACACCTGGTCGCGTCGCTATCATTCAACTCAGCAGGCTGTGGAATCTGATCGGTTATTCAATCTTGCAACTGCATATCTGATTGAAAGCGATAAAACGAGCCGACGTGAGATAATGGAAGTTTTAAAAAGAAGAAAAAGATCACAGCGAATTGCCTGGAGCATTGCACTTGTTATCTCTCTTTTGTTACTCAGTTTGTTAGGGTTCGGTTGGTTCGCTATTGAGCAAGACAGCAAATATAGGAAAGAAATTTACGAAAGTGATATCAAAACAGCAAAGGAAGAATTCGAACAACAGCATTACTCACGAACAATGGATTTGCTCACCAGATATTTGCCAGTTCAGTTGATTTTTTTTCAGGAGGATTTGAGAGACGAACGTTGGTATAGACTTTGGCAACAAATGCATGACGAAGTTACTTCGTTAATAGGACACAGCGATGAAGTTGTGTCTGTTGTGTTCGCACCTGACGGCAAAACACTTGCTTCTGCTAGTTTTGATAAGACAATCAAACTGTGGGATATAAAATCTCGGCAAAATTTCCTGACACTTAAAGGACACGAAGCCCAAGTTTTGTCAGTGGCTTTCGCGCCTAATGGACGATTGTTAGCCTCGGGAAGTTCTGATGCAACGATTAAGTTATGGGATACAAAAACTTGGCAGAACTTTGCCACCTTAAAAGGGCATGAGAGCGTTGTTAGGTCGGTTGCCTTCTCACCTGATAGCCAGATTCTTGCATCAACAAGTTATGATCACACGATTAGGATTTGGAATACATATAGTGGACAGTTACTCAACACCCTCAAAGGACATGAAGCCCCTGTTTGGTCGGTTGCTTTCGCACCCGATGGTAAGACTCTCGCTTCGGCTGGCTGGGACAATGTGATTAAGCTGTGGGACACACACAGTGGGCAACTACAGAACACGTTAAGAGGGCACGAATCCTCTGTTTATTCGGTCGCCTTCTCGCCCGACGGCAAGACAATCGCTTCGGCTGGTGGATTTGAATTTAAGCTATGGCATACACCTAACGGAAAACTGTTAAGAACATTCGAAGTACGCTACATTCTCACCGCTTTAGCTTTCGCTCCCAATGGCAAGACAATTGCTACGGCAAGTAACGATAAGACGATCAAGCTCTTGGATGGACGGACAGGAAGGAACATCGTCACGCTCAAAGGGCACGAATCTGCTGTCAATTCAGTCGCCTTCTCGCCGGACGGCAAGACGCTCGCTTCGGCAAGTGCCGACAATACGGTTAAGCTCTGGGACACCGCATCGTTACAGAACATCGCCACGCTCAAAGGGCACGAAGACTCTGTTAGGTCAGTGTCTTTCGCGTCGGACGGCAAAACACTCGCTTCGGCTGGCGGAGTCAGTGACGGCAAGAAAGATTTTGCGATTCGGTTGTGGCGGGCGGCGACGGATGCGGACGTGGCTCGGCAGCGGAATCGGTAGTTGATCGTGGGCGATGAGGGGGAATGCGGTATTCATTCCATTGCTGGCCGCAGATGCGCTGATGTATGCTGAAAATGGAGGCACAAAATGATTGAAGTTGTATTGACCATTCCTGAAGGCGTAGCCGCCAGCATACAGAGTGGGCAAAGTGGGCAGAATGAACAAAATGGCTGCGACCTGTCGCGCCGGTTGTTGGAGATGGCTGCACTGGAAGGCTTCAAATCAGGGCAGCTTACATCCGCTCAGTTGCAACAAATGCTGGGGTTTGAAAGCCGCTTTGAAGTGGACGGGTTTCTAAAAGAGCGCGGCGTGTTTTTCGATTACTCTGCGGAAGAACTCGCGCACGAAGAAGAAACCAGCCAGCGATTGTTTGCGACACGATCCAAATCACAATGGTGATTATTTCTGACACCTCGCCCATTCACTAAGACCAACTTCGCGCCTGCCATATCAAGTAAAAGCGGAATCGGTGAGCTTGGTCTATACCCGCTTTCAGTGTCCTACTATTTCTGGGAAAGATTTGTTGGTATGCGTGATCGAATTGTTTGCATCGTGTTGGTTTGGGTGCTCGCTCCGGTGGGAGTGTGGGCGCAGGAGGCGACGGCTTCGCCAGCGGTTCGCGCGGTGCCGTTGTATGAACAATGCAAAACGCTGGTCAGCAGTGGCGATGCGGTTCCGAAAGCGATGGCGGCGTTGAAAGACAAAGACCCGCAGAGACGCGTCGAAGCCGCTCGGACGTTGGGCAAGTTGTGCGACAAGCGAGCAACCGAAGCGTTGATCAGCGCGGTTCGAGACGAAACGCTGGCGGTGCGCGTGGCCGCGGTCGAAGCTCTGGGGCAGTTGGGCGATGAAGAAGCGATTGCTCCGTTGGTGGATGCGATTCCCGATCAGGATTGGCAGGTTCGATGGGCGATGATTCGTTCGCTGGCTTCGTTTCAGAAATACCCGTCAAACAATGCCGTGTTGAATCTGCTGACCAATCCCGGCGACAAAAAAATCACCGACGAACACGATCTGCGCGTGCGCTGTTTCGGCATCCTGATGGTCAATCAATTGCGCGACGTGCGGTTTTCACGCAAAGCCATCAGCTTTCTGTTTGTGTTTCAGGATCACGAACGACCGGAATTTCGTCGCATAGCCGAAGAAACCGGCTTGGAATTGCGAAACACGCGCAACGGA
>JAEUQP010001083.1 GCA_016789645.1 Acidobacteriota bacterium
TGGCGATGAAGGTTTTGTGGCCGGTACTGCCTTTGTGATTGTAAATCCGCCACATCGTTGCCGGGCGCGTGTCGAACAAATGGGCTTCGGCCATGGCGATGGTTTCAGTCATCTGTTCCAGCGGAGTCATATCATCCAAAACCCAGATGCTGCGTCCGTGCGTGGCCAGAATCAGATCGTTGTCGCGCGGATGAATTTGAATGTCGTCCACCGGCACGGTCGGCAAATTATTTTTCAACTGTCGCCACGCCACTCCGCGATTGAAACTCACCCACAATCCGAATTCGGTTCCGGCCAGTAGTAAATTGGGGTTGCGATGGTGTTCGCGGATGACATTGGCAGGATGCGGCAACCCGTTGGTGATGGCTTGCCAGCTTTCGCCGAAATTTTCGGTGACGAACACATACGGTTTGAAATCGTCGTTGCGATGGCCGTCAAATGTCACGTAAGCCCGACCGGCTGCGGCGTGCGAAGCAATCACGCGCGTGACGTAGGTGTTCGCCGGAACTCCCCCTCCGGTACTGTTGATTTTTTCGATCACGTTTTTCCACGATTTGCCGCCGTCGCGCGAAACCTGCACGTTGCCGTCGTCAGTTCCCACCCACAACACGCCTTCTTTGGCGGGGGATTCGGCAATGGTGACGATGTGGCTGTAATTTTCCTGGCCGTCGTGGCCGGACAGCACATTGGGTTTCACCTCCACACCCAGAATCGGCAACTTGTCGCGGTTGATGGATTTGGTCAGATCGGGCGTGATGGTCGTCCAGTTGTCGCCGCGATCATTCGAAATAAACAGGCGATTGCCGCCCAGGTAAATCCGCCGGTTGTTGTGCGGAGAAATCAGAATCGGCGAGTTCCAATCGAACCGGTATCGTTCGGTTGAACCGGCTTCGGGTTGAGGTTTGATGAATTTTGCTTCGCCGTTGGCCAGATTCAGCCGGTTGACGTTTCCATTCTGCGATTCGGTGTAAATCGTGTTCGGGTCTTTGGGATCCACCACGCAATAAAACCCGTCGCCACCGCCGACGCGAATCCATTCGTCGTTGCTGACGCCGGTTGCGTTGGTCGTGTAGCTGGGGGCTCCCCATGAACCGTTGTCCTGCAATCCACCGTACACCCAGTACGGTTTGCGGAAATCGAACCCGACTTCGTAAAACTGCCCCAGCGCGATGGTGTTGACGTAATCCCACGTGCGGCCTTTGTCGTAACTGTAATGAATGCCGCCATCCGTGCCAGTCAGCAGATGATTGGAATTCGCCGGATTGATCCACAGGGCGTGATAATCGCCGTGGATGCGTCCGAAGGGACTGTTTTGAAAACTTTTGCCGCCATTGTCCGACACGTACCACGAAGCGCCGAGCACATACACGCGCTGATCGTTGCTCGGATCAACACGAATCTGGCTGTAATACGCCGGGCGCGGATTCGTCGCGGATTGCTTCTTCCAGGTTTCGCCTTTGTCGTCGGAGCGATAGACGCCGCTTTCGGTCGTGTGCTCATAAATGGCGTACACCACTTTCGGGTCTTTGCGGTAAATGTCCAAACCGATTCTTCCTGCGTCACCCGCTGGCAAACCGTTCGTCAGCTTCGTCCAGTTGTTGCCGCCATCGGTGGTTTTATACAACCCGCTGCCGGAGCCGCCGCCTTGAAAGCCGAACGGAGTACGGCGCCGCTGATACGCTGCCGCGTACAAGGTGTTGGAATCCGTCGGATCCATGGCCACGTCCGTAAAGCCAGTGTCTTCGTTGATGAATTTGGTGTTTGTCCATGTTTTGCCGCCATCGGTGGTTTTGAACAAACCGCGTTCTTTGTTGGCTCCCCACAAATGGCCGAGCGCAGCGACGTACACCGTGTCCGGATTTTTCTGGTCAATGACGATTCGCCCGATGTGATGCGTGTCTTTCAGCCCGACGTTTGTCCAGGTTTTGCCGCCGTCGGTGGATTTGTACACGCCGTTGCCCCACGAAGAGCTTTGGCGATTGTTCGGTTCGCCAGTTCCCATCCAGATTACATCGGGATTCGATTGCACAATGTCCACGTCGCCGATGGAGCTGACGGCTTCGTTGTCGAACAGCGGATCCCATGTCGTGCCGTTGTTGGTCGTGCGCCACAATCCGCCTGAAGCCGTCGCAGCGAAAACGATGTGCGGATTGCTTTCGACGACGGCGAAATCGTCAATGCGCCCACCCATGATCGCCGGACCGATGGAGCGAAACTGCAACGTTTTGAACGTGGCGTCAGTGATCTGGCCAGCCGATTGAGCTTCGGCGGAAAATTTGTGCTGAAGAACTGAAAACGCGCCAAGCGTGAGCAGCGCGACGCAGAATAATGCAACAAGGCGAGTCTTGCGCGGAAAGACCGTCATAAACCGAATACCTCCGAAAGTGATTGTGTGGTGAAATTCGGAGGGAAATTAGCATCCCGATTTTGCTGAGGCAAACGGCTATGTGGCTGGCTGTTTGAAGCGCTGCGAAAAGTAGATTTATTGGCGAGAAGACGAACGCGCGTAGCGCAATCCGACATTGACCAGCACGGGCGAACCGGGTTTTGAAGCAACGCGATAAATCGTTTGCGGCGGCGGGTCTTCCTGCGTCAATTGCCGGGTGGCGTTGGCTCCGGCTTCTTTTTCGGCTTGCGTCCAGGCCTTGCCTGCGCCGTCGGCCATTTCAAATCGTTCGACGCGAGCGCCCCAGGTTTGTTCCCATTGGGCAACTTGTTCGGCGGTCAACGTCAAAGGTTTTTCGCCAATGGTAATTCCTTCCAGTGGTTTCGGCGTGACGATCACGGTCAGACTTTCGCTGCGAACATCCGCGCGACGCGGTCGCATTGTAAAAAAGTTCGGGCGGTCGTCCTGTCCTGGTAACTCGACGATGTGGCCCGCCGAAACCTGATTGTCTCCGCTGCGAGTGCGCGTAGTCGGAAAGATCAATTCCGGCTGGCCGAACGAACCATCGGCATATTGTTCGCGGTCAATGATGTACAGGTATCCGTTTTGCGGCGCTTCAAAGCTCAGCCGGATGCGGTCGTTCTGGCGCAGCGGCGTGTCGGCGGAAATTCGTTCGGGTGTCCATTCCACAGCGTCTTCGCCTTGTTGAACAATCATCCGCACGGAGTCGTTGACTTTGGCTGGACGCAGCCGCCACACCGTCAATCCGATTTGGGCGAATTCGCCATCGGCTTTCGGCAAGGCGGATTTCGGCGACTTGCTGACATACCGAGTCTTACGCGCCTGGGCATTGGACTTGCCGCCCGGACGAGCTTTCAAAAACTCTTCGGCGACGATGCCGCGATCTACGTCCGCTTGCGGCTGGGATTTCGATTTGGTTTGGGCAAAGGCCGACGCCGAAACGACCAAACACGAACTGACGATGAACAATCCAATACGAAGTTTCATAAACATTCCTTTCTTGCTCGATAAACCGTAAAGCTGCACTGGCTTCCCTCATTGCGGAGGCAAATTATTTCCACTCGCCTTGCAGCACGAACGCCGCCCAATAATATGGCGCCGACCACTGCTTCTGCTTCCACATCTCGATTTGCGCGCTGCGGAGCGCCGCTGCCGGACGTTCTCCGGCGTCTGCGTTTTTGGGCAACATCTTTTGATAGAACTTTGCCATCAATTCTGAAGTCGCGCGGTCGTTGACGTTCCACAAACTGACGACGACGCGAGCGGCTCCGGCGTACATAAAGCCGCGCGTCAAACCAACCAGCCCTTCGCCTTTGTAGTCCTTGCCGAGTCCTGTCTGGCAAGCGCTGAGCACGACCAAATCTGCGGAAAGCGACAAGTTGTAAATGTCGTAAGCGCGCAAAAAACCATCCTGCGGTTTGCCGCTTTCATCCACCAGCGACAGCAACAGCGCCGACAAATCGGCACGTTCAGTGTCTAACACTCCGTGCGTGGCGAAATGCAGATAGCGATATTGGCCAAGTTCCGCGCTGGTGGCCAAAGCGCGACTGGCATTGAACCCCGTGGCTTTCAGATTCGCGCCCGAATTCACACCGGTTGGCATGGTCGCCAAAATGCGCTCGGCTTCCTGGCGCGTGAACGGCAGACGCGGAATCATCAACCGGCGGGCAGCAGCCTGGGATTCCGGGTCTTCGTGCACGATGCTGCGTTGTGAAGCGATGAGTTCGGCGGCAGACGATGAACTCGCGTCGGTTTTTTGGCCGCCTTTCAGCGCCGTTTTCGCTTTCAGCCGGTCGTCGTTTTCGTCAAACACCGGATCGGCAAAGATGGCCAATTGTTTCGGCGCAGGCGGTCGTCCGGCCAGTTCCCGCCGCATCACTGCCAACGTCGAAGCCGAAGGCAACATGACCAATTCGTGCTTCACAACCAACGGCTCTTCCGATTGCGGATTGCGGATTGCAGATTGCGGATTTATCGGCAGCATCGAAAACGGAACATACTGCAACGCGCCGTCGGGAACGATCAGCAATCGTTTGTTGCCGAGCAACGCAGCAGCCGGAGCGAGCAGCCAATCGCTGAGTTGTTTGGCGGTGTCGGACAATTGAGCGTCTGCCTGGGCAATGCGTTCGTTGCGCGCGGCGGCGCTTTCGCCTCGCAATCGAACGGCGCGTGCGCTCAGCAATTTGCTGGTGCGTTTGGCGGCGTCTTCGATCAAAGAACGTTTGGGCAATTCATAACTGACAACACCGTCGGCGCTGACTGCCCACAGATAACTTCGCTCTTCGCCCAGCGCGTATTCCAGCAGTAATGTGTCAGCGTCGAGCAAGGATTGAATTTCCTTCGCGCTCAATGGTTGCGGTTGCGTCAGCGCCGCGTACTGCGGACTGGTTTGGCGAATTTTGGCTTGCACCTGCTGGTATTCGTCTTCCAGTTGGCGAATTTCCTGCTGCAATTCGCGTCGTTGATTGTCGCCAGTGCGCGGCGACAGTTGCGATAACCGCTGCGCTTTGGCGTTGAGCAATTGCAGCAATTCGCGCTCGCGCGCCAGCAACGTGGCATCAACGCCGTGCCGAATGTCCGCGCGCGATTCGACTAGTTGTTCCAATAAGCTGCGCGCTCGCGCTCGTTCGCTGGCTTGCAGCGCCAGAGCTTCAAATCCAGCCGCCGGTTGCGCGCGATGCAATTGCATCAACAGATCAAGGTTGAATTCATACAGCCGCTGCACCGTCGCCAGATAGGATGTACGGAATTGCTGGCTGCCGACTTCGGCGCGCACGGTTTCGACGTTGGTCAGCGCCGATTCGATCAGGCGACGCGATTCCTCCAATCGGCCAAGCTTGCGTTCGGTTTGCGCCAACCCGAACAACGCCTGAGCTTCGCCAGCGCGATTGCCGAGTTCTTTCAAGATGGACGTGGCCAACGTGAATTGCTCTTTGGCTTTTGCGACATCGCTCTGCGACAAAATAACTTTGCCGAGGCTGGTCAGCGTTTCGGCTTCGCGCAATCGGTCGCCAGCGGTTTGAAACAGCGGCAACGCTTGCTGGAAATATTCCAGCGCTTTTTTCGACTCGCCCAACTGCGCCTGCAATTCGCCCAGCCGTTGCAAGGCGCGCGCTTCGCCTCGGCGGTCGCCCGCCTGACGCCAGAGCGGCAACGATTGCTGGTACGCCGACAAGGCTTTGGCCAGATTGTTTTGCTGCGCTTCGGCGAAACCAAGATTGCTGAGCGTGTTCGCTTCTTCACGCCGGTCGCCGAGTTTGCGCCACAAACTGATGGCCTGCCTGTACAAATCCAGCGCGCGGTCAAATTCGCCCAGCCGCACATACACCAATCCCAGATTGTTCAGTGCAACGGCTTCGCCTTCGGGGTTATTGATTTGTTGATACAACCCGCGCGCCTGCGTCGAAGCTTCCAACGATTTTTGCCACTCGCCAAGGTTGTCGTACGTCAACCCCAAACTGAGCAACGCGTCAGCCAGTTCCGAGCGGTTGTTCAATTGTCGCCACAGTTTCAGCGCCTGATCGTATTGCGCCAACGCCTGGCGCGATTCGCCAATTTGCGTGTACGCCGTTCCCAACACGACCAGCGTTTGAGCTTCTCCAACAGCATCGTTGAATTCGCGCCATTCGCCGAGCACCTGATTCAAATACACCAGCGCTTTGCGCTGTTCGCCGAGTTCCAGCATGACGTTGGCCAATCCGCTCAGCGCCGACGGCAACTCGCGCCATTGCGGGTGAACGCGAGCCAGTTCGGTCAGGTAGCTGTAATAGATCAGCGCGTGCTGCGTTTGTCCCATCCGCCTGTACCCCGACGCCAGATAAAACAGCGTGTGCGCCACCATCAACGGATCGTCAATCACCTGCCAGATGCGCAAGGCATCGGCGAATTTGGCAACGGCCAGTTCCTGATTTTCGAGTCCCGGTTTGGCGCGAAGCTGAACCGCTTCCTGGCTTAGCCTGTGCGCTGCCATCCATTGCTGATCTGTTTCCGTCGCCGGTCGCAGCGTTTCGATTGCCAACTGGTAGTTGCCCGGCGGAACCGCCGCGTCAGCAGCGATTTCAATTCGCACAACCCCGGATTGTTCGGCGATGACGGCAGCGACTTCGGCTCCTTGCGAACCGTTCAATCCGTCGGTTTCGCTCAGTTTCTGGTTGGCGGGGTCGAACAAACAGAGTTGAATGTCTATGCCCATCTGCATTGCCGAGACGCGCAGAAAATCTCCGGCCTGCAATCGAACCTGAAACGAATGAACTTCGCCGCCGCGCAATTGGCGTTCGATGGTTTGGCCGGGCAGCAACATGGGAGCCTGTTCCTGAGCAAACGCCGTCATTGTCAGCAACAATGCAACGGCGCACACAGTTGGCCGAAACCGGATGAAACAGGAATTGGCTTTTTGGGAAAGCAGCATAAAACCAGCATCAGAGAGAAAAAGCGCAGATGATCGCATCTGCGCTCTCTCGAGTTTCTTTTGGGAGAAAATTTCTCCGTTGATTCACGAACGGTTTAACCGCCGGAAGGTTTGGCTTTGGTGTCAGTACTGCCGCCACCTTTGGGCGGTCGTTTGCTGGGTTTCTTTTTCGGCGCGGCTTTCTTGGCGACTTTCTTTGCAGCTTTTTTGGCAGGCATAACAAAACTCCTTTGTTAGGGGGTGAATGTTTAAGCCGCCTGCATTCGACGGCTCTTGGGTTCAACGATCTCTGTCGCTTTCCGGGAAATGAACTGGCGCAACGTTGCCGCACAACCAAATGTCATTTCTTCTTCGACGATTCTTCAAACACATACTGACGCACCGACTCCAATTGCACCAAGGCATTTTGCAAATCCTGAATTTGGTGGTTAAGCCTGACCACGTGATGATTGACCTCTTCAATCTTGGCTGTCACCTCTTCCGGCGTTGGCAGCGTGTTGAACGTTTTCAGGTATGCCTCGAAACTTTCCGACTCCTCCAGAAGCCCATCGCGCTCAGCCAAATCCACCAACCGCTGGTCAACTGATTCCAGCAGTTTTTGGTATTCGGCCTCGTCGTGTTGATTTTCCACCCACTCCTTCGGAGCCAGCACGTGCGTGTACGTCCATTTGCCGCGCCATTGACATTGGCAAGCTCCACGTTTCCAGGTGGAACATTGCTGGCGATCTTTGTGCTTGTACAGGTGTTGATTGGCTTCGCCCGGATAATCGTTTTTTACTTCATCCCAGGTCAACGTCAATTTTTCGCCCACCCAAGGGTCTTCGATATCAACGAGAGTCTTGCCTTTGGCTTCTTCGCCGATGGCGCTGACCACCAGGTAATGCCCATTGCCCAGCGATCCGTTTTTGCGCGCATTGTTGCGCCAGTTGATTTGAATGGGAACCGGCGTGCCGTCGTTGACCAACCACCGCATTGTGTCACGCGACACATTGCCGTACCGGGTGCCGTCTTCCATCCCCATGGTTTTGGCGGCTTTGGTGATGTCTTCGGGGCGGTTCAATTCTTCAGCCGATTCAACCGTTGCGCCATTGAGCGTATGAGCCACCACTTCGTTTTGCGATGCAGCGCGTTCGGGCGTCAGGTATTCCATCATGCTGGACGTGACCGCCGCCCAACACCATTCCGTTTGTAATTGTCGTTGCAGGCGAAAATCGCTGACAGACACCGATTTCAAAAACAGCGGCACGGTTCCGGCATCATCCGACAGCCAGAGCGTCACAAAGTTATCACCTAGAAACAACTTGGAAGGCGGCAGAATGATTCGTTTCGTGCAGAAGTCATAGTCCAGCGGGTTCAGGTTTTCCGACCAATAAAGGTTGTCGGCCAACCCTTCGTCGCCGATGGTCAACATCACCGGGCTGTAACTGTCCGGCGTGTAACACAGCCAGTCCAAAGAAGGCGTTTGCGACGCTTTGATTCGTTCGTGCAGTTTTTCAATCCAGATTTCGAGCGGACTGAACACTTCCAGCGCAAACGACATGTGTTCAGGTTCGGCCACTTGCAGCCGGAATTGAATCGCGCCTCCGGGTTGCACCATCCAGCAGCCGTCTGCGAACTCCGCGCCATAATGGCGGTGCAACGACAAACGCGGCGTCGGCGGAGGCTCTGCAACAGTAAAGTCCAGTTTCTCCGTCAACGCATTCGACGATGAATCCGCTTCCGGTTTGCGCTTGGTTGTTTTCGTTTTTGCCGTCGCCATGCTGCCTTATACCTCCATGCTGGATTACCGAAAGATAGGGTCAAAGCCCCTCATCGGTTGCAAACCTTGCCGATGAGGGGGAGATTTTGAACCTAATTCTACCCCGGAACCCTTTTTGACAAAGCCACCAGGTTATTGTGGTGCGGTGCCATCGCTTTCCTGTGTCCCTTGCTGATCGTCTCCTCCCATAAACCCGCCAATCAGGCTGCGCCAGTCGCCGACGACCAGTGCACCAATAGCCGTAAAAAGCCACGCGATGAAACGGGCAGTCGAGGCCAGACCAGAACTACTCTTGCTCTCCGTCTTCGCCTGCTCGAGGATGGTTTTATATGACTCATTAAGATTGATTTCGGCGGCTTCCCATACCTTGAACAGGTTTGCATCTGCGGTATGACCGTTTTGAAGATACTCGCCTACCTGCTGCGCTGAATTCGCGCTGTCCTCGATTTCCTTCGCCTTGTCCGGCTCCAGGTTCACTCTCTGCTTGAAATCCCGCAAAGTAGTGGCAGATTGCACCAAGTCAGTGCCTTCCTGCTTGAGCGTCTCTTGAAACAGCTCCTCGGCAAGCTGCTCAACAGACTCTTGCGATTCTGGGTTTTTCAATTTGAGCAATTCTAGTTTGTGCGCGGCGAGCTCATCCACGATTGCTTTCTGTTGTTTTGCCAGGGACTTTTCTTGCTCTTGATTCTCCATCTCCATCTGCACAGAGTTCAGGTTCTGCGCAGCAATATCGAATGTTGTGGCGACCTGGTCGCGGAAGAACCATGGAATCGCTATCAAGGCGATACCCAGAATTTTACGGAACTTGGCCAGACGTTTGATGATTTCCATGAAGAGCCTCCTTATTGTGCTCTTTTGTGGTTAAGCGGTATCTAGCTTTTTAGCCTGACCACAGGGGGTGATAAAGCAATAAGGCTGTTGAAATAGCCACAGCCATTGATTCGGACAGCAATTTCTTTTAGTTGCAGCGGTGCGATTGCCATGCTCGATACCGAAAGCAAGGGCGCCGGGTACGGTTTTTAGCCGGGTTGCATACTCTTTCGATCAACCTCACTGGGGGCAACGCAAAATCCGATCGTTTTCCCTCTCACCTTCAAAATTTTTTTGTAAGAGCGATCAATGGTGTTTCAACTTTGCCAGATGAATCAGTGTGTCGCCACAACCCTTGACGGCGGTTTTCATTTTGCGGCGGTCTTCTTGCGCGTCGGGCTTTGATTGCCTTTGCGAGTCCAAAAGCCTTTACACGGTGTTGCGTTGTTGCGGATTGCATAGTTCGCCCTGTGCTTGCGGAGTCAGCACGACGGCTTTAAGTTGTTTCAGTTCGCTGATGGCTTGTGGCGACCTGATGGCCCAAATCTTTTCGTCGCTGCCACTTTCCAGTTTCCTCCATGCCATACAACCGAATTGTCCGCGCAAAGCCCCTCATCTCCCGCGAAACAATTATCGCTGCCGATGAACTCATATAAGTGATGTTTTTTACTGAATGCGTTGAGCGAAATGCGCGATAACCATTGTCTTTATTGACTCCGCGCGAACCGAAGCCTAGACTCGCGCGTTACTATAGTCGTGGTTAAAACAATTTCAAAGCTGAAAATCGCTGTTTGTACACGTCATTGAACATCAACCGGAGTGTCACGATGCTTTCTGCTTTTCCCCTGCCGAACAGAGTCCGCGTGTTGGGAACCTTGGCCTTGATCGGCTTCCTGCTTTTGGGTGTTGGTTGGTACGGCAATCGTTATTTGCCTGACTTTTCTGCAGACGCGGCTTCCGCTCATCAATCCGGTAATTCTCCGTCCACAACTGTTCGTGCTGGTTCAACACCAGCAACTCAGGAAAAACCAGTTCCGCTTGAAGCAGGCAAAGCCGTCGAACGCGAAATTGCCAGAGGCCAACAGCAGGAATTCGCCATTGCGTTGACCGCAGGGCAGTTTCTGCGCGTCATCGTTCACCAACAGAGCGTTGATGTCACCGTTGCCATCGCCGACAACGCCGGAAAGACCATTGTCGAAATCGGCTTGACCAGCGTTGGAGGTCAGGAATCTTTGTCGCAAGAAGTCGCCGCAACAGGCGAATACCGCTTGCTGGTCAAAGCAAATCC
>JAEUQP010001117.1 GCA_016789645.1 Acidobacteriota bacterium
TGCATTGCCGGAGAAATATCCAAATGAATCCCAATATGTCCGCAGATATGTCCGCAAAGCAGAACGGGCGTCTTAATGACGCCCGTAAATGATTGCAAAAAATGGTCGGGACGGCGGGATTCGAACCCACGGCCTCTTGCACCCCAAGCAAGCGCGCTACCAGGCTGCGCCACGTCCCGTTAAATCGTCAATAAATCAATGCTCAAGCTGGCTTTCTAGTTGGCCTGTTTGAACTTTGGCAGTTGTAACATCGCGGTTGAGGGTTGTCAATAAATCCTCCGCCATCAATCGCAACCGCTTTAGTGTGTCACGTGACAATCGTGAACTCGAAGGAGGATTCGGCGGTTGAGGCGGCTCAGTTGGCGGCGGCGCCCCAAAGTCCGAACCGAAATCGCTGGCTGTTGCGCCCGGGGGCACAATTTTCAAGCGTGCCGCTCCGCCGCGACTTTCACTGGAAAGTTTGCGTTTGGCCCCGGCAATGGTGAAGCCTTCTTCGTAGAGCAATTGTTTGATGCGCATCGCCATTTCAACATCGCGGCGGCGATAGTTCCGTTGGCCGGAAGGGTTTTTCTGCGGTTGCAGCATCGGAAATTCCGTCTCCCAATAACGCAGCACGTGAGCTTGCACTCCCACGATGTCGCAAACTTCCCCGATCTTGAAGAAGAGCTTATCCGGTATCTCGGACGCGTCTTGCTGCATTGCTTTGAAAGACATGTGACTGCTTTTGAACCCCTGAACTTGAATTTGCGCTTTAAAATTTATCAGCGCAGCTATGTTACGAACAGGCAGAAAAATGTCAACGAATGGTTGCCATGAAATTCATGCGAACTTCTTCGCGCAATCGTCCTCCTGAGTAAACACGTTGCACGCGAATCTCGTTCAGCGGTGCAACCACATCGAATAAACCCGCCAATTCACCCGAAAAGAATTCCAATGACGGTTGGGCGCTCTCATCGCCGGAACGTTGCTGCCAATAAGCTTTGACCTGTGGGGATTCCAGACGCGCAAAGATTTCATCGAAGGCCACGGCTCGCTGATCGAATCGAATCACAGTCAAATCATGAAACGGGTTCATCACCGTTTCACGAGCGCCAGTTCGACGGGCCGTCATCATGGCCGTCAGCAACCCAGGATTGTTCGAGACGATCAAACTCCCATCACGAAGCCCATACCCAACACTGCGGCCAAGCATCGGCAATTCCATTTCGCGCCAGCTTGTGCCCTGCTCTGTTCGAGTTTTCCATTCAAATTCGCCGTGGCTGCCTGCGACCATCAATCGAGCCGCTGTCAGGTCGGCAATCGCACGTTCAAGCGATGTCTTTTCCAGCAACGCAGGGTTCTGCAACGCAATGACCGAAGCGCGTGCGAATTCCGCAAACAACGGGCCTTCGATCGCTTTGGGTTGAGCCAGCCTGGTCGCCGCCACGGGTTTGGCCGCTTGCAACGCAGCGTGCAATTGGCGCGCGAAACGCTGTTCGCCCGTTTGTCGCAATGCGAAATCATTGGCGTCTTCTTCGTCTTCAGCTTCATCAATTGTCGAATCGAATTTGGAATCAAGATAAGCATATCGGCTTTCGCCGTAACTTTCGTCATCTTCCAACGAAACGTCGAAATCGCTGTCTCCGTAATATTGCCAATTCACAGAGCGACGGTTGCCGCGTGGTTTGGCCTGTCCGTCAAACAACGCACCACTGACCAACTGAGCAACCGTATTGGCGTCATCGGCGATTGCCCGGAACTGAATGAAGGGCGTATCAGCGGGCAGAACTTTCCGGAATCGTTCAGCCAGTTGCGGCGCGATGGGTGCCGGATTCGATTTCCCGTTAAGCAAAAATTCGCGGCGTTCGACCCAGTTTGTTTGCTGCAATTCCAGATCAAACATTCCGGCGCGAATGGTTTTCAATTCCGCCACGTCGCTCATCAACCAATAATGCCGAAAGTACCAGTCGTCGTTCAGCTTCGATTGAGCCACCCAGACAGTGACGAAATGCGGCGTTACGGTTTTCGCCAATGCCTGAAAATCCGGTTCATCGCTCAAACGATCTTTCTTTTCTATTTGGCCGCGTCTCTGCCCTTGACGCTGATTGATGTTGGCCACAGTTCGTAACAACAAGGATTCGTTCGTTGCCAAAACAAACCGGCCTTTGACGCTGGCAAAAGCGAGATGCTGTTTTTGGCGTCCGCGATCTGCTTCGACATCGCGCAGGTAATACGTCGTGCCATCCGGCAATTCCACAGGTGCAAAATTATCTTTGCCTTGAAAGAACACACAGGCATCAAGTGCGGTTTGGCTGATCGGCGCAACCAGCACCAAATCCAATCTGCCGATGTCATAAACGGCGATGGCCGCCTGGTTGTCGGCTACGCTGGCAAACGCCGCCAGATCGAGCGGGAAGCCTGCTGCGTCATTGAACTCTTCCCAACGTGACAACAACTTCATCGCCAGATGGCGCGATTGCATCTGCTGAAAGTTGATGCTGTTCAGGTAGCGCTCTTTCAACTGCGATTCATTCCATTGCGCCAGCAACCCAGGCAAGTCTTTGAATTGCGCGTACACCAACGCGCCGCGCGGAAAGTCCGCGGCCAGAGCAAAGTTCTTTTCGGCGCGCTGAGCCGACACGGCGCTGACAATCACGCCGACCAGAATTAGCGCCAGCAACAACACCGCAACCAGCAATGCGCGTTTTCCAACTTGCCGCAATTCGGTTTTTGAAATGACATTTGAAAACATCGTTCCCTCCTTCAGCGAGCGGCCACGGGGCGCTCGTCAACGGTCAACAGCCAACCGCGTTTATTCGCTTTTTCCTTCTGCCTGGCCTTCAACTGGTCCATGCGCGATTCCGCCTGGCGGCGTTCGTCAGCGCTGAGCGCATTTAGCCGCGCGCGTTCAAAGTCCGCAGCTTTGTCGAATTCGCCAATCTGTTCCGCCGATGCTGAAAGCATCGCCAGCAATTCCAGTCGAGATTTGCGTTGTCGTTCATCTGCGCGAACGACCAAAGTTTGAAACCTGGCAGAAGCCGCTGCCTCAACAGCAGCCGTCGCCGTGCCTCGCAATCGTTCGTCCACGGTGGCGACTTTCAGCGCCGCGCGTGGCTGGCCGAGTCGCGCATAAAGCCGCGCCATTTGCCAACGCAATTCATCTTCATCAACGCGGAACGCTGCCAACGCCGACGAATCCGATAGCGAAATCAACGCGGCAGTAAAATCGCTCAACGCATCGCGTTCCTGCCCCGCGCGTTTCAGCATCAAAGCGCGCAAGACTTTCAACTGATTGCTCGGCAAATCC
>JAEUQP010001143.1 GCA_016789645.1 Acidobacteriota bacterium
CATTTCCTGGCGCGTCACCATGTTGGCAATAGAAGCGTTCTTGGCCGCTTCGAAAAACGTGGTCGCCGAAGCCATCACACCGCTGCAGAAAATGGCGACCCAGATCGGAGCGCCCATGCCAATCGTCAAAAACCCAAGCGCCGCCAACGCACGAACCAAATCGGCGATGATGAGAATCTGTTTGCGATTCAAGCGATCCACGGCCACGCCTGCCAGCGGCGCAAAAATCAGCACCGGCAACAAGCGCGAAACCAGTAATCCTGCTGTCATCCAGGTTGAACCGGAGTACACCTGAATCAGCCCCAACTCAGCGATAAAGGAAAACCAGGTTCCCAGTTCACTGATCACCTGACCAAACCACAAACGACGAAAATTGATGTTGCGCTGTAATAATTCTTTGAATGTTGCCGATTGCATAACCTTAAACATGGCAGGTTACCAAACAGCTTGTCGCAACTCTGACTTCGCTGTTTCGTAACCTGCGTTTGTAATCGCTCGGAAAAACCCAGGATGTGCTAACACCTCTTGTGCTTTTTGAAACCGAGCGAGATTGCCTGTTGTTCTTCGAAGATGCGTCTGTTGTGTTGCTTGACCCGCTCAAGCTGCGAACATCCGCGTAAGTAGTAATCGCCGGATATTGCATCAACAACCACTTCGACTTTTGTTTCAGGAGTTGCTTCCTTGTTCACCTCGACAGTTGGTTTGGGAGTTGCCGCGGCGATTGTTTTGTTGTCAGTAGAAGACTTGGTGATGGATGCCATATCCGTGGTGGTTGGATTTCGCTGTATATCACCATTAGATCCGCTGAAACTCGCCGGTATAACAAGCGCTAACAGCAGCAACCCGATAAACAGCCCCACCACAACTATAACGAGCAATGCATCTGAGCTTCCGCTGACATCGTCAGAAGTGACGCTTCGCCGATTGATTCGCACGGTGTTGAAGATTCCTCTTCTGTACAAGATTTCTCCTCGGCGATCTTGAAATCGGCCTTTACTATCGGAAAAAACTTGCCCATCTACTGTTCTTATGACTCTTCGAGACATGGTTCCTCCTTTCAGGATAAACGGGATAACCAAAGTGGATCCCGTGATGATGCTCAAGAGTTACTGCGATCTTCCTTATTCCCGTGTGTGCGCCAGCAAATTTCCCGAAACATTCCTTTCTATTGTTAATTATTGGTCGCCAGTGCGTCTGCTTACTACGACACACTGGCGATAAACACACCTACGCCTTGACGAAGGTTGGACTCTTCACCAACTACTGCGGTTTAACGGCAAAGCGTTACAACGCGCGCCTCGAATTCTTTGGCTTCATCGTCCCCAAGGTAACCAGCGAGAATACCTTGCTGAGTGCTACCCGCTGGTTCCTGCCACCCTGATTAATGACTGCGGACACAAACTTTGACTTGATGCTCTAAAAGCAAAAACCCCAACCGGTTTCCACTTTCGGATACCGGTTGGGGTTTTCTAAACCCTTTTCGAGATCGCTCAGGTTAGCCGTTCTGAGCTACTGCGGTATCCATTTACTTGGGCTTTTGCATCTTGATCAAGATTGAGAATGAACAAAACAGTACCGGTACCAACACCCACCAATCCCCAGATCGCCAAAGCCGGGCGAATCGCCTGTCGGCTGCATTCCATCAGCGTGAGCGAAGTTGGGATTGGGTTGAAGTGGTACGGTTTATTCATAAGACTTTGCTTTGTCCAAACCATGTTAGGTTTCAAAACTTCTATTTCGATAAAACTATTGATGCAATTTACGCTCTGAATTGAGCGAGCGGATATTAGCACAAGAATTTCTCTGGTCAACAAAAAACTACTTGACGAAATAAAATTTGTTATTCACATAACATCGTCATCTCATTGAAGCTTTTCCGCTGACAGAGCAAGCTAACGCCTATCCCCAATTATCAACTTGGTCTTTTGTTCTTCATTGCTGCTATAAGTTGAATCAATCCGGATAGGTTGTTGGCGGTTACGGATGAAGTCGCAATTTGGCTCGCGGTGATTTCACGGGAAAGGATTGCACGTGGGAAATAAGGTTTTTTGTGCTTCGCTTGGCGTTCAGCGCCGGATGACGCACGCCGTCATTCCCAGCCAGGCTGAAAGCCGGTGACGATTGGCCGCGATGAGCTTGTAGCCGATCACTTCCAACAGCAGAATCAACGGCAGCGCATAAGTCACAATGACGACTGGTCGCCAAAGTGTTTGTTGCCAGAGAAAATAATTGACGCCAAATGCCCCGCCGTGAACCTGACCTCGTCGAGTGATGACTTGTAATTCCTTGCTGCAGTTTTCGTAGCTGATCCCGAACTTCCGTAATTCAGCTTCGGAAAAACTTTGGTAAGGCTCAATGACAAAGCGCTGCTTTTTATCCATTCGGCGGACCAACTGAGCCGACCAAGTGCAAACGCCACAATCGCCATCAAACAGCAAATAATCCTGATTGTCCCGAATCACAATCGCACTCCTTTGCGAACAATGATGGGAGACCCATCGGCGACAAACGCTGAACTGGGCTGGGCGCGTAATGCGTCGGCAAATGGTTCGCCATACACGCGCGCGACATCGCATTCGAATTCGGCTTCGCTGACCTGCCAGACGTTCCAGGATGGATGTTCGACCTGATATTCCACCGTGCCGCCATCGCGTTGGCGCGCGTACCCCCAATAATGTTCCGTGATGAATTCCTCTTCGGAACCGGCAACCAGCGGCTGAGCTGTTCCCGTTACGCGCACGCGCAAAAAATTTCTGCTTTGATTGCCAGCTTTTTCCAGCCAGCCATATTCAACCAAACCGCTTTTGGTGAACGAGTTTTCGCCTAAATCCGTGCCGTGCCACATCCGCCGAGCGACGTAATTTTCGTTGTACGCCACGCGCGCGACGGCGGCGATGGCCAATCGCGGAACGATCTCTTTAACGAAGACAACACCGCGTCGCCAACCGTCATCCGCCTTTCGGCGAACGTAAAACCGCAAATTGATCTCTTCAAAGTTGCGATGAAATGGGATGGCCATGCCTGCCACGCGCGTGTTCAAAAACAGAAAACCGACTTCGCTGACAAAGGTTTTGCCCTGCCATTGATCCAATTCCGTGCCGCGCGGAACCAGCGGCAATAAAATTGCCGGATCAATTTCGTAATTGAGCATGGCCAAAGCGCGCCATTCCGCAGTCAAAAACTCTTTGGATTTCATGAGCACCTTCGCAACCAGATCGCGCGCGGAATCAGACCAATCCGGCGGCGTGGTTTAATCGCTCGGCGGCGCGCTTCTGCCCAATCGCCGGGACGAGTTCAAACAGGCTGGGACCGACCGATTGACCAGTCAAAGCGGTTCGCGTGGCATTGATGAGCAATCCGGCTTTGACGCCTTTGTCATCGGCCAACGCCCGTAACGCGGCTTCGACGCTGTCGTGCGTAAATTCCGGCAATGCGGCAAACCGGTTCGCCAATTCCGGCAATAAGGTTTTCAGCGCCGGGTCTTTCTGCAAATTCTTTTTGACGGCGGCTTCTTCAAATTCAAAGTCGAGGCCATCCACAAAATACGGACGGCCGTGTTTGGCGAAATCCAGCAAGGTGCGCGCGCGTTCGCGGAGCAGCGTAATCGTGTGTTCGTACCAGGCTTTTTTCTCGGTTTCGTATTCGTCGCGCCATAACCCTGCTTTTTGCAGTTCCGGTTTGACGAGCGGCAACAGTTTTTCCAGCGGCCAGGTTTTGATGTACTCGAAGTTCATCCACAATGCTTTTTGATCCGTCCAGTTGCGCTCGTCGCCTTCGGCGAAGTTAAACACCGCGTTCGATTTGTGAATGCCTTCGAGCGAAAAAATGCGGATCAGCTCTTCGCGCGAAAAGATTTCCTGATCTTTGGCGGCCAACCCTTCTTCGGGCGCCCAACCAACCAGCGCCAGAAAATTGACGAAAGCGTCGGCAATGAATCCGGCATCGCGGTAGGTCGTGACGCTGACGATTTCGCCGTGCTTGCGTTTGGACAATTTGCTTTTGTCCGGAGCCAGAATCAGCGGCAAGTGCGCGAATTTCGGCACAGGTTTGCCCAGCGCCTGATACAGCAACACCTGTTTGTGCGTGTTGTTGATGTGATCCTGTCCGCGAACAACGTGCGTGATGCCCATTTCAATGTCATCCACCACGACTGACAGGTTGTAGAGCGGATGGCCGTCTGAACGCAGCAAAACC
>JAEUQP010000894.1 GCA_016789645.1 Acidobacteriota bacterium
TCTTTTGGCCGGTCAACACTTGCAGAACGGCCCGAGACTTCTGTGCAGCTTTGAAGACACGATGTTTCGGCATAAATGATCTCCCAACCTGGACAGGGCATTTTACCCTGGTTAAGTGTCCAGGTTTTGGGGACCATTACAGACCATCGTTCCTGAACACAAATGGATTTTGAATTATGAAGTCTCTGTGTGTCGCCTTGACGTAGATAGTAAGAGGGAATACGTATTGCTCTTGCTAACACCATTGGACGAACAGAATTTGCCCTCCCAAACTAACGACTATCAGAGCTGGCTTGAGATCACAGGACTACCTGACCCTGAAGCTTCTTTGTGGTTCGGATTAAAGCAGTCAGAAGTCAGGCAAACTCCTAATGCTCAATACATAAAGCTGCTGGAGTTCACAGGGAACATATTTAATTCGAAGCGAATTAAACTCCTGGACAGCTTGGAATTGAAGTCGCAAGAACTAGATTCTTCAGAACGATCAAAAAGTCAGAAATTCAAATTTGAGGGAAAGAAATGGCATCAGATGTAGCTTTTGGCATAGTTGGCGGAGGAATGATCGGAGCGGTGCAGGCTGCGGCAATCGAACAAATCACTGGTGCAAAGTTGGTTGCCGTGTGCGGACGCGATGAAGCCCGAACTGCAGAATTTGCCGCGAAGTTCGGATGCACGGCTTACACCGATTACGAGCGGTTTTTACATCATCCCGGATTGCAGATCGTCAACATTTGTACTCCCAGCGGCACGCACGCTGAGCTTGGCATCCGCGCCGCCGAAGCCGGAAAGCACGTGCTGACCGAAAAGCCGATTGAAACCAATTTGGAAAAGGCCGACGCCTTGATTGCGGCTTGTGACCGCGCAGGCGTCAAACTGGGAGTGATTTTTCAGTCGCGCTTTTTGCCTGCGGTGCAGCGCATCAAGCAAGCAATTGACGAAGGCCGATTGGGCAAGTTGATGGTTGGCGATGCGCTGGTGAAATGGTATCGCGCGCCGGAATATTACGCTCCGGGAACCTGGCGCGGAACGTTGAAGATGGACGGTGGCGGCGCGTTGATTAACCAGGCGATTCACACCGTGGATTTGCTGCGCTGGATGATGGGACCAGCGGAATCGGCGTTTGCGATGAAAGCCGCGCTGCGTTACCCACACATCGAAGCTGAAGACACGCTGGTCGGCACGGTGAAATTCCAGAATGGCGCGTTGGGCGTCATTCAAGCGACGACTTCGGCCAAACCGGGTTTCAAACGGCGGCTGGAAATTTCCGGCGAACGCGGCACGGTGATTTTGGATGGTGACGCCATCAGCGTCTGGGCGATTGACGGCGAAGATGCCAACCTCGGCGAAGCAGAACAACTGACGGATGGGTCAGCCAATCCGGCGGCCATTTCCAACGAAGGTCATCGCCGCCAGATCGAAGACATGATGCAGGCCGTCATCGAAAACCGCGGGCCAATGATTGACGGGCGCGAAGGTCGCAAGTCACTGGAATTGGTCGTGGCGCTTTATGCGGCGGCAAATGAAGGTAAATTGGTGACATTGAACTGAGCTGAGGCGCAGTATTGGTTATGGCGAACTTTAAGCTTGTCAGCCAAATTCGAGACATTGAAACGATTGCTGTTGGACGTGCCATTCGGGAATTGGCACAGCTCAACCGTCGTTACGGGAAAGGGCGGTGGCGCAAGTTGAAGGGCATTGCCGAAGTCGAATTGGATGATGGTACAATCCAGACCGCTGAAATCCATTGGTATGAGGCTCACAGCATCGGTAAGCGAAAGATGAAGATCAAAACTCTTTTTGGTTGAGTTATGGCAAATCCAAAACCAGACAAACACCCGAAACCATTTGCGCTTTGCCTGCGCGAAGATCAGCAAGGCGAAAGCCTGACCATCGGCAAGGTTTATCCTGTATTATCGGATCAAAAGGCTGAGGCACACGGTTACATTCGAATTGTTGACGATTCTGGTGAAGATTATTTGTATTCAAAACACTTTTTCGTTTTAGTGGAATTGCCTATGGCTGCCGAAAAAGCTTTGCTCGAAGCCTTGAGTTTGACAACGTAATCCTGAAATTCTTTCATCATCTAAATCTATGATTACTGCAGCAACTGCCCCTTCGATAACCAATCTGCTTGAACGAATTGCCAACCGCGAACATCTGGCTCACGACGAATGGAAGCGCGTCATCACGGATGCCGCGACCGAAGATTTACGCCGCTTGGCGGACGATCTGCGCCGAGAACTTCATCCCGATGATGTGGTGACGTATGTCGTGGATCGAAATATCAATTACTCGAACGTGTGTTTTTCGGTCTGCAACTTCTGCGCGTTTTACCGCAAACCCGGCCACGAAGAAGGCTACGTGCTGAGTTACGAAGAGATGTACGAGAAAGTCGAAGAGATGATCGAGGTCGGCGGCAGCGGCGTGTTGATGCAGGGCGGTTTGCATCCTGATTTGCCGCTGGAGTGGTACACCAAACTGCTCAGCGAATTGAAGCAGCGGTACGGCATTCATCTCCATTGTTTTTCGCCGACTGAAGTTTATGGAATGGCCAAGACTTTTGGAATGAGTTACACGGACGTCATCAAAGCGTTGATGGACGCCGGGCTGGACAGCATTCCCGGCGGCGGCGGAGAAATCCTCGTGGATGAAATTCGCAAAAAACGGCGCACCGAATGCAACAGTCAGGAATGGCTGGACGCCATGGAAGCAGCGCATCAACTGGGTTTGAAAACCACCGGCACGATGATGATTGGTTACGGCGAAACGGTGGATCAGCGCGTTGAGCATCTGGAAAAACTGTATCAGTTGCAGCAGCGCTCGCTGGCCAGTGGAAAACCGGGGTTTGTGTCGTTCATTCCCTGGACGTTCCAGCCGGACAACACGCCGATTGGCAAAATTATTCCGAATCGCATGTCTGCCGAAGAATATCTGCGCTGGTTGGCGCTGTCGCGGTTGTATCTGCACAACATTCCAAATGTGCAAGTGTCGTGGCTGACGGTCGGACTGGCTGATGGGCGGCGCGGATTGCATTTCGGCGCGAACGACATCGGTTCAACGATGATCGAAGAAAATGTCATTTCCAAAGC
>JAEUQP010000896.1 GCA_016789645.1 Acidobacteriota bacterium
TCTTTTGGCCGGTCAACACTTGCAGAACGGCCCGAGACTTCTGTGCAGCTTTGAAGACACGATGTTTCGGCATAAATGATCTCCCAACCTGGACAGGGCATTTTACCCTGGTTAAGTGTCCAGGTTTTGGGGACCATTACAATCATCATCCAAAAGATGCGCGCCAGTCGCGCCAGGATTGACGCATTGATCCTCCAAAACATGGACTTGGATGCCACTCAGTACACTTTTGGCGAGGCAGAACACGATTTGCGAGAACTCTTTCAGGCTGGGACCTTGCAAAGCGGCTTTCTGGAATTGGCGGCTTCTGCCGGCAATGATGCAACTCAGGCTGCCGACGCCAAGAAAGCCATTCAAGCACGTCATACTATCCCCATCGCCACAGCAGAACAACGAGAGTTATCAAGGAAAATCTTCGTCAAAGCCAATAGCCTAGAAAAGAAATGGAAGGACAACAAGAACAATCAAACAGGAAAAGATGCATTAGAGGAGATGCTGAAAGCCCTTAACCAACTAAAAGAGCTTGGGGGTTCTGCGGAGCCTGGTTTGATTCCTGCCAATGTCCCGGCCGACGAAGATGGTGCAGTAAAGCTAATCAAGCTGTTTCGTAGAGAAATAATGGATGCGGATACTTCAACCGAAAAGCGGGAGAAAAAGATGCCTGCCCTGGCCAAGGCTTTGGGCATAAATTAAGGAGACGTTATGGCAGAAACAACTCATTTCGTAATTGATGGTGACGCCACACTGCAACAACAAGAAAATACTTTGAACACGTCACAGAACCTACGCTTCTCTGAAGTAACCGTTTATTCCAAAGGAGAACAGAATCCCCCTGGAAACGGTTCAGCCACAACGGTTCCCGATCATCCTAACTTTGTGACGTTGGAGGAGGTCGGAATCGGGGAACCTGTCAGAGAATTATTTCTAGTCATTCCTACCGATCTGGCAGCAGAAAAGATCAGACAAGCCGGGCAAGGCAGAAGTCTTGTGTTCTTCAACGATGTGTTTGTTGGAGGCGTCCTCCAACAGGTGGCGGGCTTCCACTAAAACTCACTGGAGCGCTTTCCGAAACGATCACCAATTTGTGTAACAGGCGCTATTACCGAACGGAGAAAAATATGCCGAATTTCGCGCAAAAAATTCCAACACCGCTACCCGGCTTGATCAACCCAGGCCGACATGCTGCTCGTGTTTCGACAATGATGGAAATGCTGGGCAGCCCACAAATGCCGCTCAGTCAAGACTGCCAAAACAGCAAGGCTAGCGCCAAAGTAAGAGCATTGCTGACGACTCGCAACGTAGGGCCATTTTCCGTTACTGGCATCAAACCTTTTGTTGAATTGCTGGAGCGCGTGTTCGCCAAAGTTCAAGCAGGCAATCCTGAGCTTTTCACTGCACTTGGCACGGCGGGCGCGTTGTGCGTTCGTAACGTACGCGGTTCGACAACTTCGCCTTCAAACCACGGATGGGGTACTGCGATTGACATCAGCATCAAAAACCCCAACACAGGGCGGTTCGAGTTGGACTTGCCACTGAGCAACGGTGTCGTTCAACTCGGTTGTTTGGAGTTGAGCAAGTTTTTCGACCAGGATGGAGCGGCCACTGGCGAGCTTTGTTTCTGGGGAGCGGGTTTCAGCCGAGAAGATGGAATGCATTTCGAAGCGTCCGATGAATTGATTCGGCATTGGAAACGACAAGGAAAGATCTAAACCACCTTGTCGCCAACAGGTTTTCTCAAGCGTTCTCAGCTTAAGTCACTGCCAGCCGAAAAGCCCTGTGGAAAGTTGCAACTTCTCACAGGGCTTTTGCTTGCATCCCGCGAAGCAGGATCAGAAATTGATGAAAAACGACACCTCGCTGATTCACTGATGCTTGGTCATCCGCTCCAACTTTCAGCACCTCAACCTGTTTTTCTCCATAAGGCCGCCAGCGGTCGGCGAAGGTGGCGTTGTTCGCGCCGACGAACACTGTCAGCGTCTTTACGCCGAGTGCAGCAGCAATGTGTTGGCCCGCGGAATCGTAACCGATGTATTGATCGCTCGCCGCAATCAATCCGGCGAAGGCTCCGATGCTGCCGTCCCAGGTGACGATGTCGGCTTGGGGCAGCAGGTCAAAGGGCAAGTCGAGTTTGGTGGCTTCAGTGAGTTCGATGACGGTTTTGCCTGCGGCGCGAACGGCGGAGACGATA
>JAEUQP010001190.1 GCA_016789645.1 Acidobacteriota bacterium
CGACGTTCTGGAAGCCTACGAAGCCGCCTCCAAAGCCGAAGCCAAATTGATGTCCGGCGAACGCGAAGCTGTCGAAGAAGCTGTCATCTTGTTGGAACAGGCGATTGCGCTCGATCCGAAATACGCTCGCGCTTACATGGGTTTGGGATATGCCTACACGCTGCAAGGACAATTTCTCTCCAAACCGGAGATGCTGGAAACCGGCGTGGAGTACTTCCAAAAAGCCATTGAGCTGCAACCGATGCTGGCCGACAGTTACGCCGGGTTGGGAATGGCGTTTGTGGCGTTGGGACGCAACGAGGACGCGATGGGCGCCTTGCGGCGAGCGATGGCGTTTGCTTCGGATAACCCGGACGTCCACAGTTCGCTGGGGCGTGTATATGCCATCGGCAAAGGAATGTTTAGCGAAGCGATTGCCGAATATCAGAAAGCCTTGCAGATCAATCCCGATGACGCCTGGTCGGCCCAGCAAATTGCCTTGTGCTGCGCGTACGTCGGCGAATACGAACTTGGCGAAGAAGCCGCTCGCCAGGCGATTCAAGCACAGGAAAACTTCACTTCCGGCCACGAAGGCGTGCGCTTGATTGGTTCACACGTCCGACTGGCGCATCTGTACAACCTGCAAGGCCGGTACGACGACGCGATTTCCGAGTGTTATCGCGAAATCGTCTTTTTGCGAAACTCCAATCACGCCTTGAAAGAACGCACTTTGATCGAAGTCCACCAGAAACTGGTCAGCGCCTACATGCGCCAAGGTAACTTGGAAGATGCTCGCGCCGCTTACGAACAAGTCACCAAAGGCTTCGCGGCACGTCTGGCAATGGGAGCCGACGAACCGTTTACGCGTTATTACGTCGCCTGCGCTTCAGCGATGATGGGCGACAAAGCCGCCGCCATGGAACACCTGACCAAAGCCGTCGAAGGCCGCCGCCAATTCAACGCCGCCCGCGCCAAAGTGGAAATTGACTTTGAAGGTTTGCGGGAAGACGCCGATTTTCAGAGGCTGTTATCTCAATGCATGTGCTAAAGAAGCGCTTTAGAAGTAAGAAAAGCTGGCTTCTTTCCTGTAATTCTCAGTTTGGTTGATGAAGAAAGATTGAAACCACAAAAAGCTCAGAAACCACAAAATTGACTGCGGTGATTTTGTGTGTTTTGTGTCTTTTGTGGTGAAACCAAGCTTTCAAAACAAACGAATGCCAATTCAAACTGAGAATCGCTGGCGTCCTTTTTAGCTCTGAAAGAGCGCCAGATAATAGCCCCGTGCAAAGCGCAGGGTAGGCAAGAAGGAAAGATTCAAGCTCCGTCAGGAGCGGCAGATTCCGGTTTCGATGTCGTTCCGTTCGGAACTACGGCTGAGCTTCACATCTTCATCCGCAAGGCCACCAACAAAAACGCCGCCATCAATCCCCCCAGCATCCAGTAAAACGCCAGATCGAGTTCGCGCTGTTTCTCTTTGGCCAAGTCGCCCAGCTTCTGGCGAATGTCAGCGGGCGAATGGCGGTAGATGGTTAGCTCTTCTGTCTTCGCCACCTTCAGGCATTGGTACAGCCCCGCCATCCAGCACATGAGCGGCGGAAAGAACATCGCTTTCTCCCACCATTGCGCCGATTCGGGAATGAACTTCGCAAAGCCGAGCATGCCGAGGTAGATGCCCTGCAACGCCCCCAGCCCGGTCATCAGCGACGCCGCCGCCGCCCCGACCGCAGGCAACACTACTTCGATGACTTATTGGCTGGTGGTAGTTCGTTGTCATCGCAGCTGGTGGAGGTAAACGTGGCAAAGAGTAGTGTGGGAAGTATGTGGCCTTCGCGCTGCCGCAAAACAAATGAAGCTCGGTGGAGTATGACCGAATGTCCGATCACAAGTAACTTGGTTTCAGCAATTTCAACACGGTGATTTATTCTTGTTGACATCGTACACAAGCGAGACGTATCGTGTGCGCCATGCCCCCACAACAAAAGGAGTCGCTTATGTCTACTGACAATCTTCTCGGAATAGCCGAGATCGCTGATTTAGCAGGAGTTACCAAGCAAGCAGTTAGCAATTGGCGCATGAGGTATGACGATTTCCCGCGCCCGATTCAGAAGCTTCAAAGCGGGCCGGTTTGGGAACGTGAGAAAGTCGAAGTTTGGGTCAAGAGCTTTAAGGGTGAGGAAACCCATGTCCTTAGCTTCATCAACCTCAAGGGCGGTGTTGGAAAAACCACCACAGCGGTGGCAGTAGCCGAGATACTTGCACAGGAAGAGCGCAAGCATGTTCTTCTGGTTGACCTCGACCCGCAAACCAATGCGACCGTCAATTTAATCTCGGAAGACCAGTGGGCCGGGATGGATAAGGACGGTCGAACTATCGCTCAACTGTTCGAGGATCGTCTTAACCCGCACAACTCCCCAAAGTTCGATGTCGAGAAAGCAATTGCCCGCCGGGTTTCGACCATCAATGACGGCATTGCGCGACTTGATCTATTGCCTTCGAGCATTCGGCTTATTGATCTTCAGGATCGCATCCCAATGATCGCCTTGTCTGGTAACTACACCGCTAACCCGCTCGAAATCCTGCGATCTGCAATTCAACCGGTAATTGACCGTTACGACTATATCCTCATAGACTGTCCACCGAGCCTTGGAACCGTAACCAAAAACGGATTGCGAATCTCCACCGGATATGTGATCCCCACAATCCCAGACATCGTGTCAACGTGGGGGATTTACCAGATCGTAGATAATGTGGCGCGCTTTGCGCAGGATATCGGTCTGCCGATTCCACCCTTGGGAATTGTTGCTACAAAGGTTCAAGTCAACAATCTGCACGCGCGGATTATCGCTGACCTAAAGGCCAAGCGACTTGGCCGCTTTAACGAGGCTGGTGTTTTGTCGCAGCCGCCACTCTTCAGCAACGAGATTCCGCAGACTGTAGCTGTCGCTCGTGGTGCAGATGTAGACGCCGACATCCGTACCTTCAAGGGAAAATACGGCAACGCTTACGATGCGTTGCGCGGCCTTACTCAGGAGATTAAGCAGTTATGCGAAAAGAAAAAGCACTGATGGCTATGTTACGCGGTTTGGTGGATTTGCTCGCTGAGGAGTCTGCACGCAATCCAGAGTTTTCAAGCAAGCTTGAGACGCTATTATCTGAACTGCCCGAAAGGAAGTCCACTCCGAAGAAGGCCCCTGCTACACCGTTACCGGAGGATTTGCCGGACATCCATGCGGAATGGAACGCCAGAGAAGAAACAGACTTCCGTCTCTGGCTGCGCGATCAGCCGATTCCCGTCTTACGTGCGGTCATTCGCACCGAAGATTTGGACGCCACGCGCCGAACCGCCAAGTGGAAGGAAGCGGAAAAGTTGGCAAACTTTATCGCAGATAGTCTTCGGGCTCGGCAATCGCGGGGTTCTGCATTTATCGGGAGAAGCAGTCAAGAATGAGCGTGGACTGGTTAGCTACGCTAATTGCCGCGTTATGATTTCCGCCACAAAGTCTTCGACTCGACCGGTGAACGACTGAATCCGCCCTTTCTCGTCGTGGAGATGGTGTGGGAAATGTTGCAGCCGGTGCTTACGATAATCGTGCTGATGGTGAGGAAGAGAGTCGGCCCTGATGACTATCTCCAGAGCCTGATTCAGTAGCAGGTAACTATACGTTTCGACGATCAACTCGTGCTCTTGAAAGCCATACTCTTCCACGATCTGGAGGAAGCGGTTTTGACCAATCTGAGTGCGCAACGATAGCGCCCCCGTGATCAACGCCTGCTCGGCCAAGTCAGGAAATTCGCTGGTAAATTCGGGCTGTACGGTGAAGGTTCGGGTGATGAGATCGTATATTTCCCAACAGCGTACGGCGATCAAACGCTGGCGATGTGCTTCAGAGAGCACCGGTAAGCACTCCTTCTAAAGAAACCCTGGCTCTCAGCGTGCGGAAGTAGCTTCGATAACAGATCGCCCAGGCGATGAAATCGGGATGATCCTCGGCTGGTGTGCCGACGATGAGCTGATAGAAGACTTCCGACCGCATATTGTATTTTCTCTCGTATTGATGAAGCTGCTCGGTCAATTGCGTCAGCGCTCGCTCAGTGGAAAGGCTGCCGCTCATCACCCGGTTGAGAAAATCTGCCTTCGACCATTTCTTTGCTTTACGCACTGTCGTTACACTCATAATCACATCCTACCGAACGGTTAACTGAAAATGCATATACCATAGAGTCATCAGCCGCGACAACCGGAGATCACCGCCAGCCGCAGCTTGTCCACACCACTCGCGACGGCCTGCATCACTTCGGCAATGGAGGCGGGCAGCTTCTTCCCGTGCGCGTCTTCCAGCAGCAAGCCGCCGCCGTCGCGCGGACTGATGCCATGGCCGGTGAAATGCAGAATGTGATAGCCGTCTTTTAAGCTGCGTTCGAGGATTTCCAGCTTCGCTTCGTCTTCAAAATC
>JAEUQP010000014.1 GCA_016789645.1 Acidobacteriota bacterium
TCGCGTCCGCGCGGAATCGCTGCGGCATAACCCAAGGCAATCAGCAACGCCGAACTCGCGGCGACCCAATCGGTGTCGTACAAACTCCAGCGCGTTTCCAGCCAAGCCGTCGCGCCGCTGAAATCCAGCAGCTTCCAACCCGCATACACGGCAATCAGCGGCCCGATGGAAGCGTCCAGTTCCGATCGTCGCAACGTCAGGCTCAAGCCCAGAATTCCCGCGCCGATGGCTCCCCATAAGGCTCCAATCAAAAACAAACTTGCATATCCGTACAACACGTCCGCAAACGCCGCTGATGCGGTGTATCCGATGACCATGCCGTAACTGATCTGGCCGCCGAACGCCCAGCCGATGGCACACAACGCGGCGATGGTCGTGCTGCGCCGCACCCAATCCGCGCGTCCGGCGGCCAAACACAGCGCCAATCCAAACAACGCGCCGGGCATCATCGCGCCCGCTTCGTGGCCGTAATCGCCGCGCAGCCCCCAGCCCACGGACATGGACAACGCAGCCAAAATCACCAGAGGAATCGCCAGAGAATTTGGTTGACGTGAAATCGAAGGATCGTGTGACATACAGCAAAGATAACGGAATCAATCAAACAACGATAGAGCGAGTTGTTGAACTCAGATGCCATTGGTAAAGTGAGCGCGCTTTTGGCATCTTCACGCAACAACCAACAGGAGGAACCATGAACCAACAATTTGATAAGCAAGCAGCCGTCGCATTACTCAATCAGATTCTGGAAGCCGAATTGGCAGGCGTCGTCCGCTACACGCATTACTCGCTGATGGTGTTCGGATACAGTCGCATCCCGATCGTCAGCTGGTTGCGCAGTCAGGCCAGTGAAGGTTTGGCGCACGCGCACGAAGCAGGAGAACTGATCACTCATCTGGGCGAACACCCTTCGCTGAAAATCGGCCCCTTGCTGGAAACCCAGCAACACGAAATCAACGACATTTTGCTGGAATCGCTGGAAGCCGAAAAACGCGGTTTGGAACTGTATTACCAACTGCTGGCTATGGTGAAAGACAAATCCGTGTTGCTGGAAGAATATGCCCGCAAAATGATTGCCGCGGAAGAAATGCACCTCGGCGAAGTGAACAAAATGCTGCGCAAACCTGGCGAAGTGCACGAATTTTCGGCTGCTTAAGGCGGTAGAAAGTTTGGGCACGCGCTCTCGTCAGCAATTTCAACACCATAATCCAAAGGAACGTAGTCAATGGCTGCTACAAGTCTGCTTGCGTTAATTGATGATATTGCGTCAGTCCTGGATGACGTCTCGGTGATGACGAAAGTCGCCGCGAAAAAAACGGCGGGCGTATTGGGTGACGATCTGGCGCTCAATGCCGAACAGGTGGCGGGCGTCACGCCCAACCGCGAATTTCCCGTGGTCTGGGCAGTCGCCAAAGGTTCGTTGGTCAACAAAGCCATTCTGGTTCCGGCGGCGTTGGCGATTTCGGCTTTTGCGCCGAGTCTGATTACTCCGCTCCTGATGATCGGCGGCGCATTTCTTTGCTATGAAGGCGTCGAAAAGCTGTTTCACGCGTTTCTGCACAGCAAAGCAGAAGATAAAAAACACCACGACGAATTGCTGGCCGCCGCCGCAGATTCGCCAGTCAGCCTGGTGAATTACGAAAAAGACAAAATCAAAGGCGCGATTCGCACCGATTTTATTCTTTCGGCGGAAATCATTGTGATTTCACTGAATTCAGTGGCCAATGCTCCGTTTGGCAAGCAAGTGGCGGCAATGGTTGCCATTTCATTGCTCTTCACGGCTGGCGTGTACGGATTGGTCGCAGGAATCGTGAAACTCGACGACGCAGGGTTCTACCTGCAACGACGAGGTGGAGCGCTCAAAGGTTTGGGTGGCCTGCTGGTGGGAGCGGCCCCGTATTTGATGAAATTGCTTTCGGTGCTCGGGACTGCCGCGATGTTTCTGGTGGGCGGAGGCATTCTCACGCACGGTTGGCACAGCCTGGATGCCTCCATTCATCACCTGGCCGAACAGGCGGGCGAAATCGGCGGCATCGGATTTCTCTTCAAAGCTCTTTTACCGACGCTGTTAAACGGCGTGGTAGGCATCATCGCAGGCTCGATTGTACTCGGTGTTGTGTCTGGCGTTGGCCGTCTGTTCAAGAAA
>JAEUQP010000027.1 GCA_016789645.1 Acidobacteriota bacterium
GTTTGCTTTTGGCCAGCATGATAATGATCGCTGCCAACACAACCACAGCGATTGACCCGCCCAGCAAAATCGTGCGCCCACGCTTTTTCGCCACGGCCAGTTCCTTATCTTCTTCGTTTTCAAACATGACATTCCCCTCGCATTGAACTTCTGTGCATCACTTATTCGCCGCTGACCACCATTCGATTGACCTTGATGGTAGGAGCAGCAATCTTTCCTCGGAAGCGAAAATCATTGCCGACCATTTCAATGCCTTTCAGCATATCTTTGAAGTTTCCGGCAATCGTCACTTCTTCGACCGGAAAACTTAAGCGGCCATTTTCAATCCACCAACCGGCGGCTCCGCGCGAATAATCTCCAGTCACGGCATTGAATCCGAAACCGATCATTTCCGTGACGTAAAATCCTGTGCTGACCGAAGCAATGATTTCTTCTGGCGTATGGACTCCAGGCGCAACGAAAAAGTTTCCAATGCCGACGCTTGGAGCACCGGTCAATCCGCGAGAAGCATTTCCGGTTGAACGCAAATTCAATTTTCGCGCGGTGTAAGCATTGAGCAGATAACTTTTCAACACGCCGTTTTCCACCACCACGGTTCGTCGTGTCGGCAAGCCTTCGCCATCGAAGGGTCGCGAACCGATTTCGCCCGGCAAGGTTCCGTCGTCCACAATCGTCAGCAACGGCGAGGCGATTTGTTCACCCAATTGCCCAACCAGAAACGACGACCGGCGAAAAATCGCGCCGCCTTCGACCGCTTCAAAAAAATCACCCAACAGGTCTTCGGTCGCGCCAAACTCAAACACAATCGGAACTTCCGTCGTGGCGACTTTCCGTCCGCCGAGTTTACGCAGCGCACGGCGAGCCGCTTCTTTGCCGATGGTTTCCGGCGAATCCAGCGCATTTAACCTTCGCTTGGTGTCGCCCCAGTACCCAACCTGCATTTGTTCGCCTTCTTTGGCCAACGGAACTGTCACCAAATTGCAATTCGTACCGGAGTATTCCCCAACAAATCCCGCGCTGTTGACCAAGATCGTTCTGCCAACGGTCGTGCTGCAAGCCCCCCCTTCGGAATTGACGATACGCGGATCAAAGCCGCGCGCGGCAGCTTCGGCGGCCCGCGCCATTTCGATTTTGCGCTCCGGAGCCAGTTCGACAATTGCCGGATCGAACAATCCCAGGTCAGGAATCGTCGTCGCTAATTCTTCGCGCGCAGGCAAGATGGCGGCTTCATCCACCGAAGTTCGTTTGGCCATTTCAACGGCGTTGGCGATCAATTCTTCGACACCTTCCGCTGACACATCCGAAGTCGAACATGACGCCTGTCGCCCTTCGCACAACACGCGCAAACCGATCCCGCGCGAAGCCGCTTCCTGCAGCTTTTCAATTTCGCCAAGCCGGACTTCGACGGAAAATTCTGTGGTTTCACTGGCGATGGCTTCGGCGTCCGTCGCGCCGCGTTTGATCGCCTGTTTGATGATGTCGGAAAGCAAGTCAGTGGAAATCGTCATTTCGTGCCTCCAACCGTCATTTCAGAAATCTTGATCGTAGGCATGCCAACACCGACCGGAACCGATTGCCCATCTTTGCCACACGTGCCGACACCTTCATCCAGCGCCAGATCATTGCCAACGGCGGTGACTTTGGTCAGGGCGACCGGGCCGTTGCCAATCAACGTTGCGCCTTTGACCGGCGAAGTCACTTTGCCGTCTTCGATCAAATACGCTTCACTGGCAGAAAAGACGAACTTGCCGTTGGTGATATCTACTTGTCCGCCGCCGAATTGCACGGCGTACAAACCGCGCTTGACCGAAGCGATGATGTCTGCCGGAACGTCGTTGCCGCCGAGCATAAACGTGTTTGTCATTCGCGGCATCGGCAAATGGCGATAACTTTCGCGGCGCCCATTGCCAGTCAGCCGAGCGCCTGTCAGGCGCGAACTCAGCTTGTCCTGCAAATAGCCGCGCAAAATTCCGTTTTCAATCAACACGGTCTGGCCGGTCGGATTGCCTTCGTCGTCTACATTCAGCGAACCACGCCGATTCGGAATCGAACCTTCATCTACAACTGTGCAAAGTTCGCTGGCGACTTTTTGGCCGATCAAGCCGGAAAACGCCGACGTGCCTTTGCGATTGAAATCGGCTTCGAGGCCATGGCCCACGGCTTCGTGCAGCAGAATTCCCGGCCAACCTGCGCCCAACACGACTTCCATCGTTCCCGCCGGAGCATCCGTCGCTTCAAGTTGGACAATCGCCTGCCGAGCGGCTTCGTTGGCGTAATGTTCGATGATCGCGTCGTTGAAATAATCAAACCCGATGCGTCCGCCTCCGCCCGAAACGCCGGATTGCAGATTGCCGTCGTCATCCGCGATGCACATCACGCGCGTCCGAGCCAGTGGCTGCACATCGCCGATCAACAAGCCTTCCGAAGTGGCGATCAACACGACTTTGAATTCGTCGGAAAGCCCTGCTTGGACTTCCCGGATGCGCTGGTCATAAGCGCGCGCAGTTCGATCAATTTGTTTCAGCAATTCGATCTTCGCTTCCAGCGGCTGATCGCCCAGCAATTGCTTGACCGGATACAGGTCGCGCGTCGCTTTGCCAGCGGTGACGTTGACGGCTCCGACCGAAACCGCACTGTCGGCGATGCAAGCAGCAGTGACTGCCGCTTTGCGAATGGCCTCAACCGAAATTTCATCGCAATACGCAAAGCCGGTTCGTTCGCCGGAAATCACGCGAACGCCTACGCCCTGACGCACGGCGCGATTGGCTGATTTGATGATCTGCTCTTCCATGCTGAGGTTGTTCAGCACGTTGTATTCAAAATACAGATCGGCGTAATCGCCGCCTTTTGATAGCGCCGCGCCAAGCAGCGATTCAATTTGCGAAACGGTGATGTTGAATTTGTCCGTGAAAAACTTGATTGGTTCGATCATAACAACAGTATTGCGAGAGTTAATTGTCGGCGACCTGTCCAGCCGGTGATTGAAACAATTCGCGGATCAAGCAGCGGAAACCTGGCAACAGCTTTTCGCTAGTCAGTTGATCGTCTTCGCCGAGCACAATCATTCCTTTCGGCGAATCGTAGATATGAATTTCGTTGAACTCCAAGGACACCAGCCAAACTTGCTGAACGCCAGCGGCAAAATAATCGTGAATTTTGCGATTGACCTTCTCCCAGCTTTCACTTGGCGAAACGATTTCCACCGCCAAGTCGGGAGCGACCAGCCACTTCTTGTCGGTTTCACCTCCTGCGGGCATTCGCGCTGCAGAGATGAAAGAAACATCCGGCAATCGTTCGTTGTTGCCAATCTGGAACGTTGCGTCCGGTCCGTAAACTCCGCCGAGCCGGTTGAGCTTCACGTGCATTCCCATCTCAATAATCAGCCGAGTGCCAACACCGCTGTGCCTGGAGCTTCCCATATCTTTTGCCTCCCAATTGCCGTCAACCAGTTCATAGCCTTTTTCCAGCAGGTCATATTCCTTGCCGTCGAGTTCAGCCAGAACAGCCGTCGCCGCTTGAATTGTCGGAGCCATCGTTGCGTCCTCCCAAGTGAAGATTGATTCCAAACGGATTCTAGTTTTTTGCGTTGGCAGGCAGCAAGGCGCGTTCGCCCAGATGCAGCGCGGCGATGCCAGCAGACAAGTTGTGATAGCGCACGTTGACGAAACCCGCCGAGCGCATCATTTCCGCCAGCCGTTTTTGATCGGGGAAGTTGCGGACCGATTTCGGCAAATACGTGTAGGCGACTGACGAACCGGAAATCAGCGCGCCAATGCGCGGCAGGATGTTGTGGAAATAGAACTCGAAGGCTTGGCGAAAAACGGGGATGACGGGACGCGAAAATTCCAGAATCGCGGCGCGTCCGCCGGGTTTCAGCACGCGGTAAATTTCGGCCAGTCCGGTTTCTACG
>JAEUQP010000041.1 GCA_016789645.1 Acidobacteriota bacterium
CCTGCTCCGACGGCGTTCGCAGGCAAGAAGCTTTTGCTGGTGGACAAGCCGGATTCGACGCAGACGTATTTTCACATCGGCAACCTGGGCATTGCGCGAACCAATCCTGACCGCGTGTACATCAACGTCATCAACACGCTCTTCGGCGGGCGGTTCACTTCGATGCTTAACGATGCATTGCGTGTCAGTTCCGGGCTGACTTATGGAGCGCGATCCGGATTCGACCAGCGCAAAGCCGCCGGGCCGTTCGCCATTTCCACTTACACCCGCAACGAGACGACCGAAAAAGCGATTGATCTGGCATTGGAGATTCTGAAACGCCTGCACGAAAAAGGCGTCAGCGAAGCCGATCTGAAATCCGCCAAGAATTACATCAAAGGGCAGTTTCCGCCGCGCATTGAAACCACAGACCAGCAAGCGGCGCTGCTGGCCGAACTGGAGTTTTATGGATTGGATGAACGCGACATCAACGAGTATTACTCAAAGATTGACGCGATGACGCTGGCCGATGCACAGCGCATCATCAAACAGTATTTTCCGCTGGACAATCTGGTTTTTGTGCTGGTTGGCAAAGCCAGCGAGATTGAATCCGTCGCCAAAAAATACGCCACGAAATTCGACACCAAGTCTATTAACCAACCGGGGTATTGAGTTTCAGTCCCCAAGGAGGCATCTATGGCTGCTGAAGCCGCAACCACCAACAGCGCGGAAGCGCACAAGCCGTATATTTCCGCCAGCAGTATCATCGCCGAATTCACCCCGCGCGCCGTCATTGTCGGCGCATTGTTCGGCATCATTTTCGGAGCCGCGACGGTTTATCTGGGGTTGAAAGTCGGATTGACCGTCAGCGCTTCGATTCCCATTGCCGTATTGTCCATCACGGTGCTGCGCTTGCTGGGACGTTCGACGATTCTGGAAAACAACATCGTGCAAACGACCGGTTCGGCGGCGGAATCCATTGCGGCGGGCATTGTGTTTACGATTCCGGCCTTGCTGATTTTGGGCCTGGATTTGGACATCACGCGAACGTCGCTGATTGCGGCAGCGGGCGGTTTGCTCGGCGTGCTGCTGATGATTCCGCTGCGGCGCAGTTTGATCGTCAAGGAACACGGCACGCTTCCATATCCCGAAGGCACGGCCTGCGCCGAAGTGCTGGTGGTTGGCGAAAAAGGCGGCTCGGATGCGAAGACGGTGTTTCTGGGCTTCGGCGTCGGATTGGCCTACAAGTTTTTGATGGGCGGGTTGAAGTTCTGGAAAGAAATGCCCGCCAAAGTATTGTCGTGGTTTCAGGGCGCGCGCGTGGCGGCAGAAATTTCGCCAGAACTGCTCGGTGTCGGATACATCATCGGGCCGCGCGTGGCGTCTTATATGCTCGGCGGCGGCGTCATTGCCGCTTTGGTGCTGGTTCCGATGGTCAAATTTTTCGGCGCAGGATTGACGACGAATATTTTCCCCGCGCCGCCCGGCGAATTGATTCGCAACATGAGCGCCAGTCAGGTGTTTGATCGGTATGTGCGTTACATCGCTGCCGGAGCCGTGGCAATGGGCGGCATCATCAGCCTGATTCGTTCGTTGCCGACGATCATTCAAGCGTTCAAGTCCGGCTTGAAGGATTTTACCGGCGGAAGCAGCGGCGCGGAACGCACCGAACGCGACATTCCGATTGGATATGCCATGGGCGGAGTCGTGTTATTGCTGATCGCCATCACCGTCATTCCGCAATACGAAATCAATTGGATTTCATCGTTGCTGATTCTGGTCTTCGGGTTTTTCTTCGTCACCGTCTCGTCGCGTATCTGCGGCCAGATTGGGTCAACTTCCAACCCGATTTCGGGGATGACGATTGCCACGTTGTTGTTCACGTCGCTGATCTTTTTGTTGATGGGCCGTATGCAACCGCATGACCGCGTTATTGCCTTGACCGTCGGCGCGATTGTTTGTGTTGCCGCCGCCAATGCGGGAAACACTTCGCAAGATTTGAAAACCGGTTTTCTGGTCGGAGCCACGCCCAAACATCAGCAGGTGGCGTTGCTGGTGGGTGCGCTGACTTCGGCGATGGTCATTGGCTGGACGCTGGATTTTCTGAATCGTTCGGCAATCAACATTCTGCCGGTGAATTATCCCGGCTTTACGGTTCCCGCGGACGCGATCAAAGGGACGTATGCCGAAAGTCCCGCTGCTCCCGATGGGAAAACGTATCGCTACGCGCAATTCGCCGTCGAGGTTGAAGCCGATGGCGGCAAAACGCGCATCGCCGCGGGCAAATATCTGGTCGGCGAAGACAACCAGATTCATTATCTGGTCAATCCCGGCGTTGGCGGCATTCGACAAGGTTTGACGGCGACATTGCCGTCAGCAGTGCAAGGCAAGACCTTCGCGGATCAACTCAGTAACGGAGTGGATGCGCGCGGCTTGGACGACAAGCTGTACAAACGCATCAACGTCAAAGAAGGCGGCGTCGAACACACTTTGCTGGTAGACGAAAACGGCGCGCCGAAATTTTCCGTCGAAGAGTTCACCGGCAAACTCGACGCTCCGAAAGCGGCATTGATGGGCGTGTTGGTGGATGGCGTGTTGACGCAAAAACTGCCGTGGTCGTTGATCCTGATCGGCGCAGTGATTTCGTTGATGCTGGAAATCATCGGTGTCAGTGCGCTGCCGGTCGCAGTGGGAATTTACTTGCCGATTTCGACTTCGGCGACGATCTTCGCCGGAGGTTTGATTCGTGCGCTGGTGCAGAAACTGAAAGACGGCAACCATAAGGAATCGCTGGCCGAAGAAGAAACCGGTAAAGGCGTTTTGCTCAGTTCCGGCTTGATCGCGGGCGGAGCCATCGGCGGATTGTTGATCGCTGGTTCGCGCGCGATTTACGGTTGGATGAACAACGTGCCGACTTCTATCGCCGAAGAAAAAATCGGCATCGGCGGTCACTGGGCAATCACCAGCGGCCCGTGGTCGAATATCATCGGCCTGCTGATTTTCGCCGGTCTGGCCTATTTCCTGTTCAACGTGGCGCGTAAACGCAGCGCATAATCTGAGTCGCGCAGGTTTTCGAACCTGCGCTTGCTTGCACAGGAAGTCCTTATTCAACCAGCAGGCATTGCTGGCAACACCTTGAGCAGGTTGAAAAACCTGCTCAACTTTTTTCTTTATGAACTTACCACTAGCTGGAATCAGAGTGTTGGATTTTGGCCGCTACATCGCCGGGCCGTATTGCGCGATGCTGCTGGCCGATATGGGCGCAGAAGTCATTCGCATCGAACGTCGTGAAGGCGGGGAAGACCGCAACGTTTCGCCTATCACGGAAACTGGCGAAGGCCCAATGTTCATCGGCTTCAACCGCAACAAAAAGGGAATCACGCTCGATCCGGCGCATCCGGATTCGCGTGAAATCAAACGGCGTTTGATTGCCTCGGCGGATGTCGTCATCGCCAACTTGCCGCTGGATGTGTTGGCAAAACTCGAACTCGATTACGATTCGCTGAAAGCCATCAAGCCGGACGTGATTTTCGGGCGCGTTTCGACTTACGGCCACGAAGGCCCGTATGCCAATCGCGTCGGTTTCGACCCCGTAATTCAGGCGATGTCTGGCGCGATGACCCTGACCGGAACGCCCGGCGTGCCGATTCGCAGCGTCGTTCCGTTCGAAGATTTCGGCACGGCCTTGCACACAGCTTTTGGCGTGATGGTCGCGCTGTTCAACCGGCAGAAAACCGGGCAAGGTCAGATTGTGGATGGTTCGTTGCTGGCGACCGGAATGATGTTCATGCAGTCGCTGCTGGCCGAACGATACGTGCTGGACATCATTCGCCAGCAACAGGGAAATACGGGGTACACGGCTGCGCCGTCAGATTGTTACAAAACCAAAGACGGTTGGGTGATGGTCGCCGTCATCGGACAGCCGATGTTCAAACGCTGGGCGCGATTGGTTGGCCGAACCGATTTGATTGACGATCCGCGCTGCATGGACGATCTGGCGCGCGGCAACAACTCCGAATTGATCAACGCTGCGATGGACGCTTGGATTTCCAAACTGACGACTGAAGAGGCGATCCAACAACTGGAAGCGGCGCGCGTGCCGTGCGGTAAAGTGTTTCAGCTTGGTGAAGTGTTTGATGATCCTCAGGTGCAGACGCGCGGGTTGTTCCAATTTCTGGATTATCCCGGCAGCCCGAAGCTGATTCCCATTCCGAATACCCCCGTGCAATTGTCGGAAACGCCGGGTGGGGTTCGTCATCGAGCACCAATGCTGGGCGAACATACAAACGATGTGTTGATGGGGTTAGGATTCGACGAGGTGGAAATCGAACAGTATCGGCAACGCGGAATCATTTGAGCAGTGCCAGATAACGCGGTTCTTGGCGAACGGTGTCAAAAAACTGATCTACTTGCATCAAGCCCAGCGAATATCTGCCGCGATTGGTTTCCAGCAAATGAAATGCCTTGTTCTGATCGCCGAGCACAATGTACAGCGCCGCCAGATAATAAGGATGGCTTTCGCCGTTGCGCTCTTTTTCCAGCAATTGTTGCAAGACCTTTAACGCTTCCTGACGACGACCGGCCAACGCATACGCCCGCCCAAGCGAAGCCAGCGCGAGAAATCCGCCGTTCGAAGCTTGCAATGCCAATTGATGTTCCGTAATCGCGTCGTTGTATCGGCCAAGCTGTTCGTATGCCAATCCCAATCCCCAATGAGCGCGGATATTGTCCGGGTCTAGTTCCAGCGTCTTTTTGAATTGGTCAATGGCTTCCTGAGGCCGTCGCAAACGACACAGTAACATCCCATACGTGGCATTGGCGGGAACGGAAATCGGATCAAGTTGGCGCGCCTTGACTGCGTACTGCAACGCATCTCCCAACCGAGCCGCCCCCACCAAATCCAGGGCATAAAACACATACACGGCGGGGTAATTCGGATTGAGTTGGATGGCTCTGTCGAAGGCTCGATGCGCTTCGGCGCGGTTTGCGTTGAAACTGGCTGCGGTAGCGGCTCCCAGCGAAGCATATGCTTCCGCCAGCATTGGATCGAGTTCCAGCGCTTTGCGCGCGGCGGCTTTCGCGTCTTCCCAAAATTGCGGGGTTCGCTGACCGCCCAACATCACCTGAGGCGTGCCCAGCACCACATACGAATCAGAGATTCCGACATAAGCCAGCGCAAAATTCGGATCGAGCGCGATTGCTTGACGAAACAATTCGACTGCCTTGTTCGCTCCTTCCGGCGTTCGCTTGTTGAGGAAGTATCGCCCTTTCAAGTAAAGCTCGAAGGCCTGAGTGTTGTCGGTGTATTTTTTGTTGAGCAGTTGTCGTTCAGGTTCGGTCAGTTTCAATGTCAGCGCGCGCGCCACCTTTTCCGAAATGATGTTTTGGACAGTCAGAATGTTGGTGAATTGTTCGTCGAAACTGTCTCCCCAAATCGCTTCGCCATTGGAAGCTCGCAAAAACTGAACGGTAATGCGAATACGGTCGCCGACGCGTTGGACTCTGCCGTCGAGCAGAGCATCCACTTCCAATTCCTTCGCCGCCTTCATCAAATCCTGGTCTGGCTTGGAATAATTGATGATGGCGCTGGTCGGGCGAACGACGATTTTGCCCGTGTTGCTCAATCGGGTGATCAGCGCGTCAGCCAATCCCAGTCCCAGAGATTCATCTCCCGCAGTAGCAGCCGCCAACGGCTTGAAGGGGAGCACCGCCAGAGAACGGATTTCCTCGTTGCCGATTGGCAGCAGATTCTGTCGCCACAATGCGGCCCCCACAAAGATGAGCAAGAGCATCACCCCGGCAAGAATCCCATAGAGTTTCCGCAACTGCCGATGTGGCTTGATTGAATCGTCCCGGACGTTGGTCAGGTGTGTAAATCCGTTGGTGAGCGAGTGGATGACAGGGGGGAGAATTGGGGCAGTCGTTTGCGTTTGGAGCAGTGCGAACTCATCGGCTGGAATCAAAAACGATGTCTCGCGGGAGTTTTCAGGCGGCGACGAGAGAGCTTCTTCCACTCTGGCGACAAATCTGTATCCGCGTCGCGGAATCGTTTCGATGAATTTGACACCGTCTTTTCCGTCGCCAAGCACTTTTCGCAACACGGACATGGAAACCGTCAGGTTATTTTCTTCGACGATGGTGTCCGGCCAGAGCAGATTCATCAATTCTTCTTTTTCAACCACCGTCCCGGAACGTTCGACCAGAATCCGCAACAGGTCAAACACCTTTGGCGGGATCGGAACGGTTTCCATCCCCCGCAAAAGCAACTTATTGCTGGCATCCAGTCGAAAATCTTCAAACCGATATATTTGCTTGACTGCAATGGACATAACTCGCCTTAGCAACTCCCTAGCAATAAATTAAAGCGAAATTTTCCGCGTCTTTAAGGATTTGGCGGGGCAAAATCCGCAAACTGTGTTCGGTACTGAGTGAGGTCTAAAACCTTACTTGCCGGCGGGGAAACTTCTTTTCTCGCCGGATTGATTTGAGCGCGATGCGCAACATTTCTTTTCTGACTTTCAGAGTTCTTCGGGGATGATACGAGCTTGGTAGTTTTCGCCGGATCACAGGTGATGTCCGCAGAGAAACCGATTCGGTTTCAAGAAGAATGGTGGCCAATTCAGGCACGGTGTCGGGCGGACCATAACCGTCGAAATCTTAGCCAGAAGAGAAAGGTTTGCGTATCGCGTATTTTTAACGCAAAAGCGATCAGGAAAATCCTGCCCAGTGAACATTCCCATCCAAGCCAAACGCTTGATTGCGCTTAATTCCCTCCACTCATAACACGTTCGGCGAAGGTTTTGAAGCCATCTTTTTATTCACCGAACTGTTTATTTTGAATTTTTGAGCCGCGCTCGGTGCAATGGCCAGCCGCAAGCCCAGACACACGGCATCAGGCGCTTGAACATATAGAATGGCTCTTTCTTGTTTTCCAGAAGTGTGACAGGATCGTCATGATCGCGCACAATCTAGCCGCTCATCGCGCCATCGTCCAAAGCAGGTCGGCTGCGCCTCAATTTGGTGAGGCAATTTCCACCACAGATTCCCCATCGTTAAGCAGGTCAAGCGCTTTTGACAAAGTGAAGGCAAGGATTTGTTTTAACCGTGCGTTTGAAGTGTTGCCACAAGTCAGCCAGATCACCTGTGGCGGCGAACCGTAGCGGCTAATCAGTTCGATGAAATCGCTGTCTTTGGTCATGACAACGACACCGGCTTGCTTGGCAGCTTCAAAGATTTGCCGGTCGGTGGAATCCCTCAAGCCAAGCTCTTTTAGCGGTTTGGCCTGAACAGAAAAATTCTCATTGACCCATTTGGCTATGGCTGGGGAAAGTTGTGCGTCAATCCAGATAATCATGGCCAGAGCGTCAGGCAGCTAAACGAGGGTGATCCAATCGAATTGCCGCGTATTGAAGCGCGGCTTGAATATCCTCGGCTTCCAGATCAGGCAATTCCTCAAGCACTTCACTGTTCGACAATCCGGCAGCCAGTAAATCCAACACGTCAATGACACGAATTCGCATTCCGCGAATACAGGGACGCCCACCACATTGCTCGGGGTTGATGGTGATTCGATTCAAGAGTTCTGGCACTTCAATTTCTCCTTTCACGGCGAATTATAGCCTTGCTGGCTTGAAAGGCTACTCAAGCCCGACTTGCTTTCGCCGCCAGCACTTTTACTTCGCTTTCAAGCCGTCCTCCAATCTGTCCTTTTCCACCTCCAGATTACTCTGTTGCTCTGTTCGCGCGACTTGCCACTTTGCCAAGCAACTCAGCGCAAACACCAAATAATATGCCGATGACAATTCCTCTGCCGATAGTAGACCAATGAAACCCATTTCCTAAAAATACAGAAACGACGGCCACGATCAAGCCACCAATGAATCCGAAGGTAATTCCACCCCAGACAGAATTAGGCCCTCGCCAATAAATAACCAAAGAGATAGCAGCTATGACCGTCAGAATAATCCACATAGTTTCCTCCATTGTTTAGCGTTGCAATTGCTCAGCTTCAATTCATTGCCTTCGTCTTCTCTTCGTACCGCAAGATCATTCCGCGGTCGCCGACGGCCCAGCCTTTGTAAGGAGACAGGAAGAAGATGCTGCGGATGCGGCTGCCTTTGGCAGTGAAGTCGTTTTGCCAGGATTGGCCTCCGTTGTCGGTGCGCATCAGCGAAGTGTCGTAGACGACGGCTTCGGCGCTGCCTTCACGCGGAGCGAAGGCGGCCATCCAGCCGTTGGTCGGGTCTAGGAATTGGGTGCTGTGCGTGGCTCGGCTGGGAGTGCGGTGCTGTTCCCAGGTTTTGCCTCCGTCGCGGGTGTGCAGCGCGAAGAAGAAGCGGTTTTCGCCGTCGCGCATTTCGCCGGTGACTGATCCGGTGTTTTCGTCCGTGAATCGAACCGAATGCAGCAAACCTGGCGTGAAGCGGCCTGAAACGTGCTGAGTTTGGAAAGTCAGAGGCAATCGTTTCCAAGTGTTGCCTCCGTCGGAGGTGACGAACAATCCGCCGATGTTGCTCTGTGCGCGTCCGTAAAAGTTGCCGATCAGCCAGCCGTGATTCGCGTCAAGAAAGTACACATCCCGAAATCCAAAATTGTAATTGGACGATTCGACTGGCAAGCCGATGACGCTCCGGATTTCTTCGACGGGTTTCCAGTCATTGCCGCCGTTTGTGGTTCGCAAGACAGTGGCGTTACGACCCACTGCCCAGCCATTTTGCAGGTCGGAAAAATGCACGCTCAGCAGATTCGGAATCTTCTGGATCATCCAGGTGCGACCGCCGTTGATCGTGCTGAGCAACACAGTCTCGCCGTCATCGTCTTTGCCAAGCGAATCGCCGATCATCCAGCCGTGATTCCAGTCCAGGAAATAGACGAAATTGATGTTGGCCGAAACTCCGCTGAGTAACGGTTTCCAGGTACGTCCGCCATCGGTAGTGCGATACACGGCTCCGGCGTCGCCTGCCGCCCAACCGGTCATCGAATCCACGAAATGAACCGCGCGAAGATTTTTGTCGGTTTCAGCAGTGCGGCGAACCATGCGCCAATTGGTTTTGGAAAGACTGGCTTCAGTCAACGCTTCCGCCAAGATCGGAGAGGCAATTTTCGGTTCGGCGTCCGCGGAAGACGTCACCGACTCTTCCGGCTCGGCAACTTTTTCTTCCAATTTCAAATCCTGTTTTGGGCTTGGTTTCGATTCGACGGCAGTTTCTGCTTCGGTTTTCTCTTTGTCGGCCTCCATAGGTTCTTTCGCCCGAGCAGGTTTCGGCTCAGGCGTAACAGTGGCAACCGATTCCGTCTTAGGTTCAATTGGCTTGGGTTCAGCCGGTTTTTCTGCGGAATTGGTGGTAACCGCGTTGGATTCGACGGGCTTGGCCTGCTCAACCGATTTGGTTTCAACCGCTTTAGGTTCTTCCGCGGGTTTTGCCGCAATCCGGGTTTCTTCAGCAGAACTCGTTTCTGTTTTGACAGGTTCGGTAACGGCGGTTGGCTTCGTTTCCGGTTTGGCGACCGATTGGGTTGGGGCTGGTTTTGCTTCGCGGCGCGCAGTCAGCGGAGCCATTGCCGGTTCGTACGGCATGACGACGAATTCCTGAATTGCGCCTTTAGCGACCAGTTCGCCCGCAGCAGTTTTGGCAATCGGCATCGAAGCGAATTTGCCGATGCGTACGCGATAGCGTATGCCTTTGCCGGGAACTTCGGATTTGACCAGATAAGCGTCAACGCCTTTGGTTTTCAAGTCGGCGATGGTGGTTTGAGCTTCGGATTCGCTTTCGGCGGACGCGATTTGGATGGAGAAGCTGCGGCTTTGCGCCTGGACGATATTTGAGCCGTAAAAAAGATTGGGTGAAACAAAAACTGTCATGGCCATGAAGAAGACCAACATCAACGCGCTCAGGAGAGAAAATTTCAAGAGTTTCATAACGATCTGGACTGGTTGGGAAAGCGGGGCGGTTGGAATGCGGGGTTAATGACAGATGCGTGCGCATCATAGCACCGGGTTAATAATTTGTCCCGTTTTTTGTCGAAATCTTTGCTGGCCAACTTCGCCAGCCATCGGTACAATGGCTGCGATGCGGAACTCGTCCGAGAGATTTACGCTGAGAATCAGTTATCATTTGAATTTATCTTTGTAATCTTTGCATTTCTACTTTTTGAGGACTCGATGAATCAAACCCTTATGCGTTCATCCGTTTCTTGTAGTGTGAGCGGTTTGCTGCTGATTGTGTTGCTATTTGCGGGATGTAATTCTCCGGCGTCACATACTTCACATACCGATCATTCGACGTCGAATCAGGCAGGGACTAAACCGACGCCCCGAATCCCGGCCTTTTTTGATAGCCTGGACCGAGCCAGACCGTTGCCTGCGGTGCTTGATCCGAAACAGTTTTCTGATGCAGTTGTTGCAAAAGCCTACAGTTATGCACAACAGAATCCGGAAATTTTCGCGCAACAGCCTTGTTACTGTTACTGCGACGCCGGTGAAGGGCATAAAAGTCTGCTGGATTGTTATGCCACGACTCACAGTGTTGGCTGACAGCTTTGTCTCAAGGAGGGTCTCCTTGTTCATAAGCTGATAGGCGAAGGCAAAAACGCGATTGAAATTCGTGACCTGATCATTCAAGGTGACTGGAAAGATGTGAAGCTTCAGTAGGTCATCAACTCAGTCGTCGTTGCGGCCCCGATTAACCAATTCAATTCATAAACGAAGTTGAAGCTATGCGTACTGTTTTTTTCGTGGGATTGCTTCTGCTTGTCTGCCATGGGGCATCGGCTCAAACCATTACGGTCAGCAATTTTCTGAATCCTGACGCGCCGATTTCGCGAGAATCGTTTGCCGCCATTGACGGCCAAAACTTTACAGATACCCAATTAGTGGAACCATTTTTCCCGCCGACTTCGCTGGGCGGTGTGACGGTGACTGTAGATGGCGTTCCACAGCGAATTCGTTCGGTTTCACCGACGCGAGTCGTGATTATTGTGGACGCTCCAGGACCTTCGCAGCGGTCGTTGGAGCTAAAAACCAAAACCAACGTCATCCACCGCACGGCTTTGAGGTTGGCGACGTATTGGCCAAGCGTATTTGTGCAAAGCAGCGGCGAAGACAGCGAGGCGTTTTATCCCTCCGGATTGTGGACGATAGATGGCCTGACATTTCTTCCCTTGACCAGTGCCGCCATTCCCGTTGGCACTGCAACTCGCCCGACGCTGGTGGTACTTCAAGGCTCTGGATGGAGGTTGAATGCCTCTTTTGTGCAAGTTCGATTGAATGGAACTCCATGTGTCGTTGTGGCGGCACGTCCGTCGGCTTTATTCGCCGGGCAGGATGAATTGGTGTTTCAGGTTCCGCATTATCTGGCTGGGCGTGGAGTGTTGGATTTGACGGTTTCACTGGCCGGGCGCGATTCCAATTTTGCGCGAATCAATTTAGGAGACTCTGCAAGTTTCGCGGCCAGGTAATTCCAACAAAAGTCAGGACGCCGAATTTGCCGATTGCTCAACCGCCACGTATAATTCGCACCAGCCGTAAGTAAACCTTTGGTAAAGATTCAATGCTTTACCTGAAAACAGACAAACTGGAAAAGAATGACCAAGGACTCACTCGGAATTGTTAAGCGCCCTCAAGTGGGCGGAGATGTCGAAACCCGTTGCGGAAAATGCAAAGAAAACCGCGCACACGTCATTGTCGCTCTGAAAGACGATGGAGAAATTGCGCGCGTGCAATGTGGGTTTTGCGGAAGTAACCACATTTACCGACCGGGCAAAACAACAACCAAAACCTCTTCAACCCGTACGACGAGTCGCAGCAAAAAAGAATCGTCCGAACCGTCCGGTCCGCCGCGTCCTTATTCGATGCAGGATCGGTTCGCCGCCGGGGATCAAATCGAACATCCGAAATTTGGCAAAGGAACTGTGGTCGAAGTCCGTTCCGGCAAAATTGATGTGAAGTTCGGCAGGGAACTGAAGACGTTGATTCACGCCGCATAACCTCGGCGTGAATCATTTATGACGGAAAACTCTTCAGCCATTCGGCCAGGAATTGGCGAGCCTGAAACAGGGCTATGCCGCGATGGCTGCGCGGGGCTTTTTCTTCGCGCGTCAATTCGGCGAAGGTTCGCCCAAGCTCTGCATCAATAAAGATCGGATCATACCCAAAGCCGTGATCGCCACGTGGTTCGTGAGCAATCAATCCTTCGCAACGGCCTTCAAACATCTGATTCAATCCGTCGCCCAACAACGCAATGTTGCACACAAAACGTGCCGTGCGCTGATGGTCGGGAACGTCTTTCATTTCGCCAAGCAACAAGTGAATCTGTTCGGCGCTCGACAATTGATCGCCGCCATACCGTGCGGAATACACGCCCGGCCTTCCGTCCAGTGCATCCACCTCCAACCCGGAATCATCTGCCAGCGCAGGCAATCCCGTCAGCCGATGATAATGCTCCGCTTTGAGCAGGGCATTTTCGGCAAAGGTCAGTCCGGTTTCTTCGACAATGGCAGGAGTTTCCGGCAAGTCGGCAAATCCGATGACGCGACAATTCAAGCCTTCCAACATTGCGGCAAGTTCAGCCACTTTGCCGGGGTTTGAGGTAGCGATCAGCAAAGTTGTCATAAGGGAAAATCAGAAGGTGAGAGTGATATCTGTGCCGATGCGCGCAATGGCGACCGTGATGTTGTCATTGCCGCCGCGTTCGATGGCCAGGGCGACCAGAGCTTCGCAGGCGTGGGCGACTGGCGCGCATTGCGCCAGTCGGAAGATTTCTTCATCGCGCACCAGATTGGTCAATCCGTCCGTGCTGACAATGAACGTATCGCCTTCGATCAAGGAAATTGGTTGCGGCAACACATCGGGCAAAATCTGAGACCTCAGTCCGAGGGCGCGATCCAGCCAATTGCGGTCGGGGTGATTGGCGGCTTCTTCTTCGGTAATCAGCCCGTCGTCGAGCATGCGCTGAGCGCGCGAATGGTCGCGCGTGAGCTGGCGAATGCGGTTGTCACGAACCAGGTACACCCGACTGTCGCCGACGTGAGCCACAAAGGCATTGTCATCGTTGATCGCCAACACCGCGCAGGTCGAACCCATTCCTTTGCAGTGGCGATCACGTTCCGACCGATTAAAGATCAACCGATTGGCTTCGGCGACGGCCAACGCCAGCCGGTCGTTGATCGAAAAGCCCGAACTCGCCGTGCTGAAAAAACTTTGGCGAATGGTCTGGACGGCCAGTTGACTGGCGATTTGCCCGCAAGCGACTCCGCCCAGCCCGTCGGCAACAATAATCAAATTGCAACCGTGGGTTTCGTCGCTGACGCAGGTGATCGAATCCTCGTTGTTTTTTCGCTCAAGTCCTATGTCTGTGCGATGAGCGATATTGATCTGGCGACGCATAGGAAAATCAAAAGGCAACCATCAAAATCTTGACGAGGTTCCGGGCGGGCATCGGTTTGAGTGTTCGACGATTGCCTTTTGCTGGTTGATTGTTACCCGATGCGCTGTGCGGAAATGAAGGTCAGGATTGTGTTTCCCAACCGCACAGCGTCATAACTTTGAAGCGGATGAGCTTCGCTGATTTCGCGGCCATTGACGAAGGTGCCATTGCGCGACAAATCATCTTTGATCAGAAAACGGCCATCGCGGTAAACGATGATTGCGTGCGATCCGCTGACAGTTTCGTCGTCAATCACAATGTCACAAACGGGATTGGCTCCGATGCGGTTGTATCCGGCATGGATTCGAAAATCTTCGCCGTCAGGATTGCGATTGTACGAAACCAGCCATCCGACCAGTTTGCCTTTGCTGGAACGCTGCAGCCCAGCTTCATCGGCGACCAGAATTGTGCGCCGTTCCTCGTCACGGTTGACAGATACCGGAGTGGGAATCGGAGGCGCTGCGTAAGGGGGGAAATCTGCCGCATCATTGGAAATGACAGTTGCCGCCTGAGCCAACGGCGGTGGCGGTGGAGGAGGAGCCACCTGTTCCAGTGTTTCAGATTTGGCTTGAATGGTGATTGCCGGCATTTCAGCGATGGTGGTTTCAGCCAGATGAGAAATCATTTCCGTGGGGGCGGAGGTCTGTGTCGGCACGGATTTCGGCGTGTCCTGCTGGCCAAGCACTTCGGACAGGTCTATGCCGCCAATTTTGGTTTCAAACGCTTCCGGCCCGCTGCTCAATGGTTCAAAAGCCTGAGCCGCGCCCACTCGTGTTTCGAAGTTGGTGGCAAATGGTTCGGCATTGGTGGAGAAATCAGGAGCCACACTGGGTGTCGAAGCCACAACGACCGGATGCGCATTGGGAGGTTCGAAGGCTGTCACAGGCTCTTCGATGCGAGTGGCGAAATCGTTTGGAATTTCCTGTGCCGCCGCCGATTCCGGTTGCGGACAATAGGGGCAGTATTGGTAAACGGCGCTGTAGACGTGTCCCTGTGGACAGTTAATTAGCGAAGAAGTCGGCATCGAAGGGCGCGGAAAGGGGTTTCCGCAATTGCCACAAAACTTGGCTGTGTCCATGTTCTGGCTACGGCATACTGGGCAGCTCAGCATTTGAATCGTCCTCCTAGAAACTCAATTATCATTATTGCTTCAACATTATTGCTTCAACTGACAACCAAAACGTGCCTGCCCATCCAAAAGTAAAGCCGCAGTCCAAGGTAACAATATTGGTCGGGGGATCAAGCACGAATGGGCGCATCTTAGCATGAGCAAAGCAGTTTGCGAGCACAGTTTCTGGCTCACAAGGGAGCTCATCGTCTGTTTATCCGGGCTAAAAAAGCCATTGATCGCAGGAAAGAGCGTTTCGCCAATGACCGGTGCGATTCGATCACGTGTTCTGTGTGCGGAAAAGAGATTCAAGTTGACGGTAATCAGGGCTTTAAGTACACTCGCGACCGCCAGTGAACGCTACTCACACCGGCATTGATTTCAACGAATCTCCTCACTTCAGCAGCAGTTTTTTGTGAATTTCGCTGCGGATACGTTGGAAAGCGTCGCTGACATTTTGAGCTTCTCGACTGAAATACGCGGTGGGAATTGACAGCCAATCGGGCTTGATTTCCCTGCTGTTTTTGAACCACGACGCTGGGCCTCATATACAAATTCGCCCCTGACGATCGTCAAGATCAACGTGCTTCGCGTTTGCAGACGCCAGGCGGCATCCTCAACATATAAATTTTCAATTTCGTTATTGCCAGGGCGACCAGAGAAAATACCCTGATCCAGGAGAGACATTTTTGACATGCCGATTTCACTTTTACCCTCACTCAAAGCCCGAACCAACTCTGCTGCTCGCATCATCATTGCCGTGTCATTGATTCTGATTTTTGGCTTTCCGTTGTTTGCGGTCTGGAAAACAACGCGCGCCGCCAAAGAAAATGGTCAGAGGGAGCAGTCGGCATCTCGCAGTGGGGCTGGCGAACGCCCGGCTACGGGTTATCGCAGTGCAAGCGGCAAACACAAACTTCGCGTGACCGACCCACAGCAAGCACGGGAATTGAAACGGCTGGGGGCGAAATTGGTGGCGGATTATGGCTCGTTTCAGGTGTTCACCGCCGACGAAACAATCGTTCGGACGATGAGCAAAGCTCGTGAGCTGATCTTTTCCGATGAAGACAATCTGGTTTTGCTCAATGTCGGGGCATTGGACACCACCAAGGAGGAACTCCAGCGACAGCGTGGCCGAGCCGCCAATCTGTCCGGCAGCGAAGCATCACTGCATCTGGTGCAATTTGCCGGGCCGATCAAACCGAATTGGATTGAGGAACTGGAAGCGACCGGCGTAGAAATCATCAATTACATCCCAAACAACGCCTACCTGGTGTTGGGGCTGGAACATCAACTCGCGCGACTTTCAGATTGGGCTGCCCGCGCCGAATATGTGCAATGGGATGGCGAGTACAAAAGCGAATACAAGATCGCTCCGGCAACCGCGGCTCAACTCCGCGACACACAATTGTTGCAAGACAACAACCAGCTTTTTGCCGTGCAACTGGCCAACGACGGAGCGGGCAATCAACTGACGCTCAGCACCATCAACAACCTCAAAACAGACCAGATTCGCAGCCAATACAGCGTGCTGAAATTCATCAACATCATTGTTCAATTGCCGGTGTTGTCGGTTGACCGGCAACTGGCGGCGCGCCCGGACGTCATTTCGATTGCGAAGTACGTTGTGCCGGAAAAATTCGATGAGCGACAGAATGTCATCATGACGGGCAATCTGACGGGAAATTCGCCCACGCCGAGCAATTATCTGACCTTCCTGACCAATCAAGGGTTCAATCAGACTCAGTTCAACACGTCGGGATTTGCGGTGAACGTGGTTGACAGCGGCATTGATAACGCAACGATTTCGCCAAATCACTTCGCCTTGTACACGGGCGGACTGACGACCAACCCCAGCCGCGTGGTGTTCAATCGTCTGGAAGGGACTCCGAATGGAGCCAACAGCACATTGCTGGGATGTGATGGCCACGGAAACATCAATGCGCACATCATCGGCGGATTTATTCCGGATGGTTCGCCCTTCAACGCCTTTCCGCACGCAGATGCCAGCGGATTTCGTTACGGGCTGGGCGTCGCTCCGTTTGTTCGGCTTGGCTCGACGGTGATTTTCGATCCGAACGTGTATACCTTTCCCAACCTGACGGCGATTGAATCGCGCGCATACAACGACAATGCCCGCATCAGCAGCAACAGTTGGGGATCGAATGTCGGCGGAGCTTATACGATTGATTCGCAGACGTATGACGCGTTGGTGCGCGATTCGCAGCCGACCGGAGCGCCATTCACCCAGGCTGGCAATCAGGAAATGGTGATTGTGTTTTCGGCGGGGAATCAGGGTCCGTCTTCCAGTTCAATTGGATCACCGGGAACAGCCAAAAACGTCATCACCGTCGGCGCAGCGGAGAATGTGCAAGCGATTGGCGGAGCCGATGGATGTAACATTTCCGATACCGGCGCGGACAACGCGAACGACATCATCAGCTTTTCCAGCCGAGGTCCGACCACAGACGGACGCCGTAAACCGGAAATTGTCGCTCCGGGAACGCACATCACCGGCGGAGTCGCGCAGGCCAGCAATCCCGCAGCCACCGGAACAGCGAATCCCTGTTACACCGGCAACGGAATTTGCGGAGGAGTTTCTGGCGCCAATTTTTTCCCCAGCGGCCAACAGTTTTATTCGGCGTCGTCGGGAACCAGTCATTCGGCTCCGGCTGTGGCTGGAGCGGCGGCATTGGTGCGGCAACGGTTCATCAATGCCAGTTTGTCAGCGCCAAGCCCTGCCATGACCAAAGCCGTGCTGATGAATTCGGCCCGATATATGACCGGCGCTGGCGCAAACGATTCGTTGTGGTCTTTTGTGCAAGGCATGGGCGAAGTGAATCTGACGACGGCGATGGAACTGTTTTCGACTCCATCGGTTTTGCGCGATCAAAACGCCGGAGACATGTTCACGGCGACAGGGCAATCCCGAACCTTCACCGGCACGGTTTCCAGTCCCGGCCAACCGTTTCGCGTCACGCTGGCCTGGACGGATGCGCCGGGCTCGACGACTGGCAACGCATTCGTCAACAACCTGGATTTGGAAGTCACTGTCGGCGGGCAAACATACAAAGGCAACGTGTTCAACGGCGCGAATTCCACAACGGGCGGCGTGGCCGATCCGCGGAATAATGCCGAAAGCGTGTTTATTCCGGCGGGCGTCAGCGGGACATATACCGTCCGGGTGATAGCCGCAAACATCGCCGGAGACGGCGTGCCGAATGTCGGCGGAGCGCTCGATCAGGATTTTGCGTTGGTTATCAGCAACGCCACTTCAAGTCCATTGCCGGTCATTTCGCCGGCCAGTTTGGCGATTACGGCGGAAAGTTGTGGAACCGGCAATAACGCTGTGGATCCTGGCGAAACCGTGACGGTGAATCTGGCGCTGCAAAACGTCGGGAACGCCGACACGACCAATCTGGTCGCCACATTGCAAACCGGCGGAGGCGTCATCAATCCCAGCGCTGCACAAAATTACGGCGCGATGATCGCCGGAGGGACCAGCGTGTCGCGGCCTTTTACGTTCACTGCTTCGGGAACCTGCGGCGGAACGATCTCGGCGACGCTGGATTTGCAGGACGGCGCAACAAATTTGGGAACGGTGACATACACATTCAGGTTGGGAGCGATTTTGGAAAGTACGATGTCGTTTTCCAACACCGGCTCGATCATGATTCCGAATGGAGCGCCCGGTTCGACTTCAGGCAATGCCTTGCCTTACCCGTCGCAAATTACGGTGTCAGGAATGACCGGCACGATCGCCAAAGTCACGGTTACGTTCAACGGACTCAATCACACGTTCCCGGACGATATGGATGTTTTGCTGGTCAGCCCCGGAGGACAAGCCGTGATGCTGATGTCCGACGCCGGAGGGCCAACCGACATCATCAATGCCAACATTACGTTTGATGACACTGCGGCGGCGGTTCCGGACTCGACGGCCATCACAACCGGAACGTACGCTCCGGCGGATTACGGCGGAACTACTGATATGTTCGCTTCCCCGGCGCCGATTGGGCCCTATTCGGCTTCGCTGTCGGCGTTCAACGGTTTTTCGGGCAATGGCGTTTGGTCGCTGTACATTGTGGACGATGCCGACAGTGAAAGCGGCAGCATCACAGGTGGCTGGACATTGAACATCACAACAGGAATTCCTGCTTGTTGTGCGCCAACCTGTCCGACGATCACGGTCAATCCGCCGACGCTGAACAGCGCGCCGCAGGGAGTTCCTTATTCCCAGACCTTCACGCAGAACGGTGGCGTGGCTCCGGTGTCCTTTGGCATTACGGGAACAATTCCCCCGGGATTGAGTTTTTCCGGCGCAACGCTGAGCGGGACGCCGACCGTGATGGGAACGTACAACTTTACGATTTCGGCGGTGGACGCCAATGGTTGTGTGGGCGGCACCACTTATTCGCTGATGATTACCTGCCCAACGATCACATTGAATCCGCCGACATTGCCAAACGGAATCGTCGGCAAAGTGTACAGCCAGCAATTGAGCCAGACCGGAGGAACAACTCCGGTTACGTTCTCGCAAATTTCAGGTACCTTGCCGACCGGCGTGACGCTCAGCAACTCCGGATTGTTATCCGGGACCCCGACGGCCAGTGGCACGTTCAATTTCACACTTCAGGTCACGGATGCAACCAACTGTCCCGGCACGCGAGCCTATTCGGTGACGATTTCACGGTTGCAGTTTTATCCCTTGGCTTCGCCGATTCGATTGCTGGATACGCGCGTTGGCGAACCCGGATGCGATTCGCCCGGCGCGAAGATTCCCGGCGGGACTTCGCGTACACAAACTGCGCGACGCACTTGTAGCGGCCAGACGATCCCGGCCAACGCCATGGCAATCACTGGAAACATCACGACGGTGGAATCCGGCGGTGGATTCCTGACGCTGTATCCCAGCGACGTGAGCCAGCCGACCGTGGCCAATTCCAATTTTCTGCCGAACGAAATCATCAACAACGTCTTCACCGTCGGTTTGGGCGAACCGGATGGCGCGTTCAAGATTTTTGTCACTTCGAACACGGACGTAGTGATTGATGTCACGGGGTATTACGCTCCGCCGGGAACGGGCGGGTTGTATTTCCATCCGCTGCCGAAACCGCTGCGATTGCTGGAAACGCGGCAGAGCTTCAACGGATGCAATACGCCGGCAACGCCGATTCCTGCTGGCACGGACGTTACGCAACTGGCTCCGATCACTTGCGATGGGGTGACCATTCCGGCGACGGCTACGGCGATCGTCGGCAATGCCACTGTGGTCAACAATGTCAGCGGTGGGTTCCTGACCTTGTTCCCGGCCAACGTCACCCGGCCCTTGGTGGCCAATTCCAATTTCACGCCGGGGCAAATCATGAATGCGCCGTTTACGGTGGGATTGTCGCCGACAGGACAATTCAAGATTTATTCGACGACGGTGACGGATTTGGTGATTGATGTGTTGGGGTATTACAGCACCGATGCCACGGACGTGAACGGTGCAGGTCTCAGCTTTACCTCGTTGCCGCGTCCCGTGCGATTGCTCGAAACACGACCGACATATTCGGGCTGCACATCGCTGGGCGCGCCAATTCCATCCATGGGAATGCTGACGCAGGTAGCGCGCGGAACGTGTGACGGCATGGTGGTTGCCAACTCTGCATTGGCGATTGTTGGCAATGCGACGGTGGTTGATCCGGGGGGAATCGGCTTTTTGACCTTCTGGCCGGGCAATGTGCTGCAACCCACCGTTGCCACGTCGAATTTCACAACCGGCCAGATTTTCAATCGCCACTTTATTGTTGGTCTGGGATCGTCAGACGGCGCCTTCAAGATTTTCTCGTCCGTGACGACCCATCTGGTGGTGGATGTTTCCGGCTATTTTGCGCCGTGAGGCGGCAATCAATTCGCACATGCAAAACCGGCCTCCATCAGGATTTTGATCAATCCTGATGGAGGCCGGTTTTTTTGAACTCTGAAGCTTGGCAGTTAAAACGGAGCCAGCAGCCGGTGCAATCGGGCGCGAACTTTGTGTTTGAGTTTTCCTCGCCATCCGTGAATCGGTTTGCGAAACACGCCGACCGTATCGCCCCAAGCGGCGCTCGCCTGATCTTCGTGGAGGCCCCAATCCGTGCCGGATTCGATCAATTCCAGCTTGGCGTATTTGGCCAGTGCGCGAAATCCATCGGGATAATAGCGCCAGCAATCCACCGGATATCCGTGTTCCGGTCCGCGCGACGGCGCGATCAAGAACACGTAACCGCCGGGTTTTAACACGCGCTCGATTTCGATCCAGGTCAGCCAGAAAAATTCGATGTGTTCAAAGGCCTGCCCGGAAATGACCACATCGGCGTGTTCATCCGGCAATGGCAATTGGTAAGGCGAACTCAGCACCAGATCAACATTCGGCCCGGCGGCCAAATCTATTCCGGTGTAGCTCCATTTCGGAGAAGTCAGCAGCGATTGGTAACTGCCATTCACGTCGTAACTGCCGATGTCCAAAATCGTCAGTTCGGTGTCGTGAACCAGATACTGTTGAATCAGTCGCTCCATGTGCTGCATGGAACTGAAATGCATGTCTTGGGTCTCCTGTTGTTGCTTGCCTTGTGGACTGCCGCGCCTGACTGCTCAACCTCGGAGAGAGCTTTTGATCTGCCAGAATCGTTCGACGAATTTCCAGGCTTTGCTGTTGACGAGGCTGTCGAGTTGCGCGGTTAAGTTGCCAATCGTCGCTTCGGCGGTTTCGTTGGCTTTTTCAAGTTCGATGATTCTGGCCTGCTGATTCGCCAGTGTCTGGTTGAGCGTCTGCGATTGGGTGACGGCTTCGTTCAATCGGAAGTTCAAATCGTGGATGCTGTCTTCCAGCCGTTTGATGTGGCCTTGGTTAAACACGCGCCGTCCCAATTGAAAGAAAAACTCACGCACAATGGCCTGCTCTTCTGGCGTCGCCCGAAAGAGCGCCTGCAGATCGGCGGATTCGACTTCGCCAACGGCCAGCACGCCCAATCCGTGTCCGTGCAAAAATTCAAAGCTGGGATAAGCAACTTTGAGTTCCGCCCACAACCGATACACGCCGAAATCCGCTTCGCGGACATTGGTATCGTGAAACAGCACAATGCCTCGCGGGCTGAGTTTCGGCAGCCAGCTTTCAAAATCGTGCCGAACCGCTTCGTACGTATGCAGTCCGTCAATGTGCAGCAAATCCGTCGAACCATCGGGAATTTGCGCCAACGCTTCGTCGAAGGTGCAGCGTAACAATCGTGAAAACCCGCTGTACCGCGGATCGTGATGCTCGCGAAGATTCGCCAGAATGTCTTCGCCATAAAACCCGCTGTGTTTGTCGCCCTGCCACGTGTCCACGGCATAACACTGCGCTTCCAGCCCCAGAGTTTTGATCGTCTGGCAAAACGCGCAATACGAATCGCCCAGGTAACTGCCCAGTTCGACCACAAACCGCGGCTTGTGTGCGCTGACCATGAACATCGCAAACGGAATATGTTCCTGCCAGGAGGTGACGCTTGATATTCGTTCCGGAGTGGCAAAGCACAGCGGATGATTCATTGGGTTGAAGGAAAAGCTCATAAGTGTGGTTTTCAAAGGGAAGCAATCGGTCGTTTGGCGGCAAGCCAGCACTTGAATCGTGAGAGAAAACGCCAACAAATTCCTAGCAGGACATGAAACTCAGCGCCGCCTGTCAGGTTTGCGGAGTCTCCGCGCTTTACTCCGCTTATTGTTAGCCAGATCGCTGAGAGCGGGGAAGCATCCAGCTTGGCCATCCGGCGAATCGCAAATCGTTTTTGTCTTGCCAGCGTTTTTCCGCAGCGAACTTCCAGGACTCGCGCCAAACCGGCGATTTTCAAGACTTGATTGAAATAAATCTGTCTTGCCATCTCCCATCCTTCGGCGGTTTTCAGCCTGGGTAAATCGTTATAAAACGTTGTCAGCGAAAGAGGGCGCGCCCCCACAGGCTCACCAAATCCCGTGACATTTTGATCGTGTTGAATGTAATCGTAGAGCGGACGATTGACCCACTTCAATTTTCCGGCGGCCAACGCCACACAGGCAATCCAATGATCGTGATGCAAGTCGCCAATTCTATTTGGCAGCGGCAACGCAAGCTCCAGGACGCTACGTCTGAAAACGGCGCTCGCGCCGGTAACGGAGTTGGTCAACAGCATTGCCGCCAGATCAGTGCAATTATGCAGTCGCTGAACCCAGAAGGTTTCGGAAATTGTTTTGCCCGCTGCGTTCACGATTCGCATATCACTGTAAACCAGCGTGGTCTCATCGTCGAAATTCGAGAGCAGAGTTTCCAGCTTGTCCGAATACCAAAAATCATCCTGGTCAGCCAACGCCACGTATTCGGCTTCTTCCGGGATAAGTGATAACGCGCGCTCAAAATTGTAGTAAAAGCCCAGCCGTTGCGGTGCAACCGAAAGAACGAAACGATTATCCGCCCTGATGATCTTTTTCATTTCGGCCAGCGTTTCGCCCGCTGAGCAGTCGTCGCTGATCACGCAACGCCAATTGCGATAGCTTTGCGCTTTGAGCGATTCGATTTGCGAGGCAAAGGCAGGTATTCCGGGATTGTAAGTCGCCATTGCCACCGCAATCAGCGGCTGAATCGGTTTAGCCAGTGATGAGTTCTCTGCAGTGTTCATCAAAAAACAACGTTGCGCCGTTTGCTGGGAAACGCCGCCTGGTATTCCCGTTCGTAAGCCAGTGCGACCTGCTCTACAGACAAAATGAACTGTCCTTTGAGATTGTCTTTGTAACCGTTGAGCACTTGGGGATCCTGAATCAGCGATTGCAAAATATCGCGCAATTGCAGGACATCGCCAATGGGGAAAGTCCGCCCGCTGACGCCATTTTTGACAACCTCCGTCATTCCCCCCAAATCAGTGACAACGGCGGGCACGTTCGACGCCAAGGCTTCCAGCAGGATAATCGGGGTGTTTTCATACCAGATCGAAGGAACTATGGCGACGTCTACCTGCCCAAGCACCTCTCCAATTTGGTCAGCTGAGAACACGCCGCACAGCTTGATGCGCGGGTCGTTTTCGGCGGCTTGCGTTAACACATGCTCGTATTGGCCGGAACCGTAAATTTTCAACTCTACGTCTCCTTTCACCCATTTGAACGCCTGCGCCAGGATGTGAACGCCTTTGTGCCGGATGAAAGAGCCCCCATAAAAAAATGTCAGTTTGTCGCCCGGCTTGTATCGCCGAAGATTTCTGCGAATTCTGGAATAACTGATGCCATATCCAATCTCGCGCAAATTCAAATCGCCGTACTCTTTGCGAAACATCTCCCCAAGAAATTTGGACGGCGCAATCACGCGGTGGGCCTGGCGAAGGAACTCGCTTGTGATTTCCAATCGCCGCCGAATCTCAGCATTAGGGATTTCGCTGCACAATTGGTTGCAAGCCGTGCCCTGTTCCGGTCCCGCGCACAGGCTGTTGCGTGAAGTCATCAGCGTAACTTTCGGGCAGAGCAAGAAGAAATCTGTCAGCGTCAACATATAAGGAATACCAGCTTCGCGCGCGGCATAAATGAAATCATGAACGCCCATCATATGCGCGGCATGGATGATGTCCGGCTTTTCCTTTGCCAGCATGCGCCGAGCGAAGTCCAGCATTTCCCCTTGTCCCAGATTGTATTGCTGGTCGGCAGGTTCATAAGGCAGCCTCACAAATGTGACCGGAACGCTCCCGTAAAGGAACTCCCGCACCAGCACACCGGCTTCCTCGTGACTGAAGCTGGAGTGTTGGCGAAATGAATATGAGACGACCTTGACGCGATGCCCAATTCGCTGAGCGCCCTTTGCCAGTTCCAGCAGGAATTTTTCCGTTCCGGTGTAATGATCGGGATAAAACTGATGAACCAGGTACAGTATCTTCATTGGCTAAACTCCCTGCCTCAATTCCAGTTCGAGTCTGGCAGTTGCGTCATCGTTTGCTGGCGAAGAGAGGAAATAGCTTGCCAGGATCACGCCTGCAGCCATGGCGTGCGATTTGAAGACGGCCTGTTTGAACTCTGTGAACAGTGCCTGATCCACAATCTCGTAAACAGAATTCAGATGGTTCTTGATCCGCCAAACCATATCGTTCACGGTGGCTGTGATCGCTTTGTCATCGGCCACGTCTTTTTCCGGCGCGGAAAAGTCCGCTGCCAGTCGGGTTAAAAACTCCCGGTAGCGATCATCAACATCAAATGTTTCAATAGTATTTGTCGCCGGAGTCGGGCCGTTCCAGCGTTTTTCAATTGCCGCGAGAAATTGAATTGTCGAACAGGGAAACTGAAGTTCGCTTTCCAGAGAGTTGAGAGCACGGCTCAGGTTCTGGTAGGAGGACAACATCCCTTGGCTCAAGGCGGGCAAATCGGTGGTCGGCAGAATCGGAAAGTCGGTGAAGGTCTTTGCCATAGAAACCGTTTCCACAAACCCACGCCGCAAATGGTAATAAGCCGGACGATTGTGCGAATGAATGACGCGCGTTGAACTCAAGAGAACCAATTTGTGACCATCAGCAGTGAGCCGCAGGCCTAAGTCCAGATCTTCGGCATAATCGCTCCGGAAACGATACTGTGTGAAGACTCCACGTTCGATCAAACACGCGACGTTGTTCAATTGGCAATGTCTTCTCACGGTTTCGTAATCCGAACTCGGCGGAGCACCGGTCACGCGGTCGCCGCCATCCAGTTTAAGGAAGCGGATATGGTTGTGGGAGTTGACGCAATAGAACAGATCAACGTCTTCGCGCGGTGATTCGGCTGGACTCACGGCAACAGCGCCCGAAGTGCGAGCCGCTTGGATCATCTCGTATAAAAAGCGGCGAGACCCGGGTAGCGCATCCTGGGTCATAAAGAGCAGGTAATCGCCTGTGGCGGCATCCGCTCCCAGATTGCGCGCCGCTGAATGTGAAAAATCCTTCGGTGCAATTTCGATGACTTTGGCTCCGTAGGCGCGACTCAACTCGACCGTATCATCCCGGCTGCCGGAATCTACGACAATGATTTCCACATTTTCGCAACCTTCTTGTGATTTAAGCGAAGAAAGCAGCGTGGGAAGCTCATCGCCGGGATTAAGCGTTGGAATGACGACGGAGACCGACGATCGTTCCAGCGTCGAGCAATCGTTCGACCAGGCACTGGAGAAATCGAAAGTTGGAACCGAGATTTTGTGCCTATGCATGTGGGCGACTTTGATCCGTCTCCTGATTTCAGCTCTGTTGCCTGCGGTGTCCCGCACCCGAACCAAAATCTGACACTCCTCCGAATCTCGCTTTTCGTCCAGGAGGAAGGTTCCGCCGAATCCCACCTGAGATGAGCCTAGTTCAGGTAGCGCGTCCAACACGTCGGGGCGTTCAAGTCCATATTTGATATCGCCTATCAATTTGTCGTCAATAAAAGCTTCAATCCGTTCCACCCTTGCCGACAATGAAACCGCCCACCCGTAAATTTCTAACTCTAGTTCGTGCAATTTGTCCGGAGTTGGGTAGTCAAGGCTATACAGAAATGGCGACGGAGGGTTGGAACGCAAACGCCGGTAGATGCGACCGGCAACCGACACCGCTCCTTCTGTCTGCCAGAATTCTGCCATGCGCAGAATTTTTTGTTTGATGTCATTTATCATTGGCAACATAAACTACTAAGTCCTTGAGTAATCTGGCCAGCAACCAACAGGCTGCCAAACTCAGCGCCAGGCAACAGGCACAAAGGATACGCAGCATCTGAAATGTACGATATGAAATTGAAATTGTCGGTCGCCAACTCTGTGCCAGCATCGGTTGCGGTGTGGCGAATTCACGCAAATCCACCGGTTTTTCCTGAGGCGCATCCTCCGGTTTAACAAACCACCAATGCGACGGCGCTGGCCACCAAACGGCTTGCGCATCGCCACGAATCCGGAGTTTGAGCAACTGCCAGTTGAATCGAATGTGATTCCAGCGCAAATCGTGTTGGATATGTTCCAGCGTGGATTGCGTGCTTTGGATTGCCGCGCGGTGAAGCGCAACGTATGGAAACAGGCTTCCCAGCAGCGACACCCAAAACCCGATGGCCAACAATGCGAGCAGCAAGAGTTCTTTTCGCCAGACGAATTCGACGGATGATTTCGACGCCGCCAGACACAACAGCAACGGCGCAATGGCGACGTGCAAATAACGCGGCCCCCAGGTTTCTTCCGCCCACATGCGTATGATCGAAAATCCAGCGATCATTCCGCCCAAGGTCAGCAAGGCAAAAACAACGAGTTTTGGTTGCCGCCGATACGCTTTGCCAAGCGCCAACAAACTCAACCCCAGAACCGGACAATACACCAACAAACTTTTGTTGGCAGAACCCAGGTACGAAAACGCCTGCAACACGGCCATCGCCAGATCGTCCACCAGCAACTGCCGAAAGTAACTTAAGCCGGCGTCGCCTTCCGCCCAGTAATTCGACTTGGCGAAGTAATTCGCGAATTGAGCGATTCCGGTCAGCGCCACCACTGAAACCAGCTTGAACCAGTCCAAGCGTTCCAAAGGGAGTTCGTTCGCTGGGCGGAAATAGTGAAAAACCAGATAGCTCGTCGCTGGCAGCAGGAAAATTCCGTTTTGTTTGACCGTTACCGCAATGGCGCAGAGCAATCCCAGCAGCAGAACTTCCGCCCAGGTTCGCGTTGGAATTCGCCCCAGCGCCAGAAATGCCACAGCAAACAGCGCCAACGATTGCGTGGTTTCCAGCCCGATGTAGGCATACGGCCAGAGCATTGTTCCCAGCGCGCCACAAGTTGCCAGCAACACCGCCCAGCGAAAATCCTTTGTCAGCCGGTAGCACCAGATCAGCAGCAATGTGCAAAGCAACGAGGTCGCCAGAATCGGTTGCAGGATTGCCAATCGTCCCAGCCATTTCACCGAATCGCCAAAGACCGCTCGATTGACCAGCGCGAGCGGCAGATGCAACAGCGGTTCGAGAAAGCCATGCCGCGACCATTGCACACGAACCAGCGGACGACCATTGACGGCGTTGACCAGATTCGTGGCCAGTTGATTGGCGGCAATCAGGTTTTCCTGGTTGTAGCCTTGTCCTTCAATCGTGCCCGGCGTCAGCGCCAGATAAAACAGCGTCAGCGCCAGAAAAAACAACCGGCAAACCTGCCAGAACTTTTTATGATTCGGCGCGATCAGGTGTTCCATCGTTTCAGCCTTAACCGCAGAGGCGCAGAGACCGCAAAGCCAGCGCAGAGAAATTTCCGGAAGGTTAATTCGCCCTCTGCGGAACCTCAGCGTTCTCTGCGCCTCTGCGGTGAGCTTTTGACAGTTGTTTGTGAATTTCCAGCTTGAGCGGAACGTTTTGATGCGGTTGCCAGGCAGTTTGCCATTTGGCTTCGTACCGGCGCTGGTTTTCTTCAAAAATGCGGTCGTAATCGCCGGATTTGATGAGTTTGCCAAACGCCGCTTGCCCGAAATGATGGACGAACACATCCGCCGCGCAGACCAAACGATAACCTGCCTGTTTGACACGAACAGAATAATCGTCGTCTTCGAACATGCCTATGCCAAAGCGTTCATCCAGCGGCCCGATTTGCTGAAAAACTTCGCGGCGCAGAGCAACGCAGAACATCGCCAGCATATGAATATCCGACACCAGCAAATCGTTTGCCCAGGTGTGTTCCACCGCAAACTGTTCCATCTCTTGCCACGTCGCATAAGGAACTTCGATTTTGGCTTCGTTGCCGACAAAGTTCGTCACCGGGCCGACCATGCCGACTTGCGGATCGTTCAAATGACGCAACAACCGGCTCAACCAGCCGGGCGGCACAATTGTGTCGTTGTTCAACAAGACGATGAATTCGCCCGTCGCCACTTCGATGCCCTGATTGTTCGCTTTGGCAAAGCCGAAATTCTGATCGTTCAAAATCACCTTTACCGAAGGTTCCAGTTCCGCCAATTGACGCAAATAATCGGGCGTGCCGTCTTTCGACAGGTTGTCCACGATGATGATTTCAACGTTCGGGTATTCCGTGTTGCGCAACACGCTTTCCAGGCACAATCGCGTCAACGCCAGATTGTTATAGGTGACGATGATGATGCTGGCGCGCGGAACCGATTGCCGGAGTTCGGCTTCAATCCGGTCGTAACGGTTTTTCCACGTATGTTGGCGAGCCAGCGTGCGGCGCTGTTCGGCCAAGTGCGGATCGCTTTCGGCAATCGCCGAATCGAGTTTGGCAACGAATTCTTCAGCAGTTTCAGCCAGATACACGTGTTCGCGGTACTGCTGCAACTCCGACATGTTCGTTGCGACGACGGGTTTGCCGCCGCTCCAGTATTCGTACAGCTTGACCGGGTCGGTCGCTTCGGTAATCGGATTGATCTTAAAGGGAATCGTGCAAACGTCGAAATGATGCAGATACTGCGGCATGGTTTCGTACGGTTGCTGGCCGAGCAGTTTGACGTTCGACAAAGCTTGCAGTCTCGAAACGTCCACGTCGAACACTCCGCCGAGCAAGACGAACGAATAATTCGGACGTTGCCGCGCGGCTTCGGCCAGCAGATCAATATCGAACCAATCGGCGATGGCTCCGAAATAGCCCGCGATTGGGTGTGGAATGTCTGCCAGCAGAGGATTCGGCTGGCAACGTTGAACGTAAAAATCGTAATCCGCCGCGTTGCGCGCCAACACGACAGGATTGCCCGCTTCGCTACGCCAGCGCCATTTTTGGGCCAGCCGCTCAGCCGTCACCACCAGCAAATCACATTCATTTACCAACTGATGTTCGGCTTCCAAGCTGGCAGGTTTGATGCCGGGGAAGTTTTCCCATTCGTCCATGCAATCGTAAACCACCTGCCAATCCCAACGCCGCCGGGTTTCAAGCGCCGTCTGGCTCCACGAAGGAATCATCACGTAACTGATCGCTTGATTGATGGAAAATTCGCGGCGCAAATCGTCCAGCGCGCCCAGCGCCAGTTCCAGGTCTTTGCCTTCGATGACTTCGTGAAAAATATCCAGCGGATAGCGCGCGGCCAATTCCACTTCGTAAATGTTTTCGGCAATTGGCGACACGGCAAATTTCGGACGAGCGTAACGGCTGCGAAACTTCGACACGCTCAGGTAAAACACGCGGTGCCCGTTGGCGGCGAATTGCGACATCAATTGTTGCGGTCGTTGAAACCGAAACGACCAGTCAATGATCGAAAAACAAATCACGTCAGGTTTGGCGCGTGTGGTGGCCGCCAACGGTCGGTTGAGAATCGCTTCCACGTCCGGCTTGGGCAAATGCGGCAGCAATGTCACCGACCGGTAAAAATCATTGCCGGTGGAATCGTTCAGCGATACGCGAAGTCGTTTTTGGGTCAGAACGTAATCCGTAATCAGATTGCCGAGCGGCAGCAAGCCAAATCGGCTGCGCACCAGTTGTACGGCTCGGCGGCGCAACGGATGCGGAATCATCACGCGCATTGCTGCGCGCAGCGCACGGTATGGCCCGTTCGGCAATTCCTGACGAACAGCCAAACGCGCACGTTGAAACAGATTGAATTGAGCATCAGCGCCTGGCTGACCAAGGGGTTCCGGCATAGCGATAATTTCGGGCAACCGACTCAAGATGGGGCGAGAACGATTGAAATCCAACCGGTGAGGTTCCCGCAAAAACGAGGCGCACTATACAACAGCGATGCAGGCACGACCAAACGCGGCCAGCTAAATGATGACAAATGATGACAAAACACTGAATTGACTAAACGGCGACCGTCACCTATAACTTTGGCGGCGTCGGCACAGCGGTTCATAGTTCAATTTGCTGGCGCGAAGGCTTTCACCCGGCCCCAAATTCGTTTATCACCAGGCAAACCATGTCCACACCAACCGACAAGATCAGTTTTTCAGCGCGGCAGTCTGCCAACTCACCGGTTTACGATTCGGCATTGCTGGGCAATCCGGCCGTTTCGGAAATGAAGGATTTGTGGCAATACCGCGATCTGCTGTGGCAATTGATCGCGCGCAATATCAAAACCCGTTACAAACGGTCGGTGTTGGGCATCTTGTGGACGATGTTGAATCCGTTGCTGATGATGTTGGTGCTGACCTTTGTCTTTTCGAACATCTTTCGGTTTCAGCAGCCGCATTATGCCGCGTATGCGTTGGCGGGATTGGCGCTGTGGAATTTCTTCGCACAAACGACGACCGGCGCAATGAGCGAATTGATCTGGGGCGGCAGTTTGATGAACAAGATTTATTTGCCGCGTTCGATTTTTGCCGTCACGGCGCTGGGAACCTCGCTCGTCAATTTGTTGCTGACGCTGATTCCGTTGTTCGTGGTCATGATCATCACGGGAGTTCCGCTGCGTCCGGCATTGCTGATTTTGCCGTTGCCGATTGTGATGACGGCGATGTTCGCGCTTGGCGTAGCGTTGGTATTGTCTCGCGTGGCGGCGTATTTCGCCGACGTGTTGGAGATGTACCAGATTTTTTTGATGGCCTGGATGTATCTGACGCCGATCATTTATCCCAAAGAAATCATTCCACGGCATCTGCAATGGATGTTCGATCTGAATCCGATGTACCACCTGATCGAAATTTTTCGCGCGCCGCTGTTGATTGGCTGGCTGGCCGGACCGAAGACGGTGCTGGCTTCGGTCGTCGCGGCGTTTGTCACACTGGCGTTTGGCTGGTGGTATTTTTCCAGGAAAGCCGATGAGCTTGCTTACCGAATCTGAAAATCCGAGACCCAAAGACAAGCGAATCGAAACTGCCGCGAACGATGCTGACGTGGTCATTCGGCTGGAAAACGTGTCGGTGGTGTATCGCGCGCCGCGCGAACGAATCAAAACGTTCAAGGAATATGTCATTCGCAAGGTCAAACGACAGGTCGAACATCAGCAGTTCAATGCGTTGCGCGACGCCAGCCTGGAATTGCGCCGCGGCGAAGTATTTGGATTGATCGGCCACAACGGCGCAGGCAAAAGCACCATGCTGAAACTCGTGTCGCGCGTGATGAAGCCGACTCGCGGGCGCGTCTGGGTGAAAGGGAAGATCGCTCCGTTGCTGGAACTCGGCGCAGGGTTTCATCCCGAACTGAGCGGGCGGGAAAACATTTTTCTCAACGGAACGCTGTTGGGATATTCGCGCGCCGAAATGGCGAAGCTGTTTGACAGCATCGTGGAGTTTGCCGAAATCGAAGATTTCATAGATGCGCCGCTTCGCACGTATTCCACGGGAATGGCCGGACGATTGGGATTTGCCGTGGCGACGGCGACGCGTCCGGACATTTTGATCGTGGATGAAGTGTTGTCCGTTGGCGACGAACAGTTTCAGGAAAAATGCGCCGAACGCATTACGGAATTTCGCCGACAAGGGACGACCATTTTGCTGGTGACGCATTCGTCCGAATTGGTGCAGCGCATTTGCGACCGAGCCGCCTGGCTGGATCACGGCCAGATTTGCAGTGTGGGACAGCCTGCGGAAATCGTTCGTCAATATCACGACCGTTATCATCTCGCTTCGCCTGTTTCCGAACCGGAACCCGTCGAGGGTTCAGAACCCGTTCCGGAGGAGCCGAAAGTTCCGAAGATCATTGTCACCGAGCAGTTGGAGGAGGCCGAGCCGCTGGCGGGAGAGAGTGCCGTCAGCGATGAAGTGCGAGCGCTGGAACAGCGTGCGCTGCAAAAAGCGTGGTTTTATCCGTTTGCGTTGCCCAGCGGCAGACGCGTCGAATGTTATTTGCCTCCGCACGTTGCTGTGATTCACGCCAATCGGCTGGCCATGGTGGAATCGGCGCTGAAAACGACTTTCGGCTCAGATTGGTCGCAGCTTGATTGCCTGGACGTTGGCAGCAATCAGGGCTTTTTTTCAGTCAAGCTGGCACAGCGCGGTTGCCGAAACGTCGTTGGTCTGGAAGCTCGACCGCAAAACATCGAAGACGCCGAGCTGATTCGAAAGATGTACGATCTGAACAACCTCAGTTTTCGGAACGGCGATGTGACCAAACTCAACCCGGCGGACTGGCCGCAATTCGACGTAACAATCATGTTGAGCGTGTTGTTTTGGCTGGAAAATCCGATTGGCGTGTTGCGCACGCTCAAGGCGCTGACCCGGCATTTGTTGATTCTTGAAACGCCTGTTGCGCCAGAAATCTTTGGCGAGATGGATTGGGGAAGCCGTGATGTACGCAAACAGTTGCAAGGATCATTTGCCTTACTCGATTTGACTGAAGAATCAAAAATGCATGTGGGTAGTTTGACTGAACTGTCATTTTGTCCAGGGCGTGAATCTCTGATCTGGTTGCTGCGAAAGCTGGGATTTTCCAGCGTCGAAATTGTCGCACCTTTACCGGAGGCTTACGAGCAATTGGTGTCCGGTAGTAGGGTCATGGTTGTTGCGCGAGTTTGACCAATGAATTTCTGGTCGAATACCAAGTTGGTGGACAGGATTTGCGACTTCGCTCATCGGCGCAAAGGAGTGATTTCGGTTCTGGTGTTCTGCGCTCGCCAAGCCAGAAAGCTGTTGACGGCGTTTCGCAAATCAAGTGAAGCCAAAGACGTTCGCGCGTAAAAGTGAGGCTCTGGCAGCGTCGCAAGAGACACGAGCAATGAAAGTTTTCTCCATTTTCGGCACTCGCCCCGAAGCCATCAAAATGGCTCCAGTGGTGAAAGAACTCGGCAAACATTCGGAAATTGAAAGTGTCGTGTGCGTCACGGCTCAGCATCGTCAGATGCTGGATCAGGTGCTGGAACTGTTCGGCATTCCGCCAGATTACGATTTGAACTTGATGCAGCCCAATCAGTCGTTGGCTCAATTGACGGCGAAAGCGTTGGTCGAACTGGATGTCGTGCTGGCAAAAGAACAGCCCGATTGGGTGCTGACGCAAGGCGACACGACCACGGCCATGGTTGGCGCGTTGGCCGGATTTTACCGCCGCATCAAAGTCGGCCACGTCGAAGCCGGTTTGAGAACCTGGGACAAGTTCCAGCCCTTTCCTGAAGAAATCAATCGCAAAATCGCCGATGCCGTGTGCGATTTGCACTTTGCCCCGACTGAGCAATCCCGCGACAACTTGCTGCGCGAATCGGTTCATTCGTCCAGCATCATCGTCACCGGCAACACCGTCATTGACGCGCTGCTGGAAGTCGCCTCTAAAAATTACGACTGGAGCTCTGGCGAACTGGCGGCAGTCCCGCGTGACAAACGAATCTTGCTGGTGACGGCGCATCGCCGCGAAAACTTCGGCCAGCCGCTGGTGGAAATTTGTCAGGCATTGAAAGAAATTGCGGCTCGCTTTGCTGATGTTCAGGTCGTTTATCCGGTTCATCTGAATCCGAACGTCCAGCAAGTCGTTCAAGCGGAACTTGGCGACATTGCCAATATCACTTTGCTAGCGCCACTCGATTATTTGCCGCTGGTGCAATTGATGAAGGCTTCGTATTTGGTGCTGACTGATTCCGGTGGGCTGCAAGAAGAAGCGCCGGGGCTTGGCAAGCCTGTCTTGGTGCTGCGCGAAGTCACTGAACGCCCGGAAGGCGTCGCAGCTGGAACCGTCCAATTGGTGGGCACAAATAAAGACCGCATCGTCGCTGCGACGATGCGTCTGCTGACTGATGCCGCCGAATACAACCGCATGGCTCAGGCTGTCAATCCGTACGGCGACGGCAAGGCCAGCCAACGCATTGTCGAAAGCCTGCTATCGTTTCAAAAATAAAGCTCGACCGCTTGCAAGATGAAAACCTGAAACGTAGACTCTGCGCCGTCTTTAGCCGGGGTGGTGGAACTGGTAGACACACAGGACTTAAAATCCTGAGACTCGAAAGGGTCGTGCGGGTTCGATTCCCGCCCTCGGCATCAAGTCGCGCTGTAAGTGATTTACTTGCAGCGCGACTTGTCGTTTCTGTCCACGGATTGGCCAATCTGCGCCAGAGTTTGCGCTGCGCGGCCCATCGCCCCCGGCGTGTGATGCAGATAATGCGCAATCAATTCCTTGGCCGTGTGCCCGGTGATTTGCCCGATGGTGTCAAAATCCATGCCGGCATTTGCCAATCGCGTCGTCACGGTGTGTCGAGTGGTATGGAGCACAACTCCGTCGGCGGTGCGCTTGCCATACGGAATTTCGCATTGTTCACATGCCGTTTTCAGAATTCGATAAAATTTGGGATAGATTTTTCCACTGGCGCCAAACACAAACGCGCCGCGCTTTCCCTGCTCCGCTTCGGCCAGCACGTCGCGCATCGGTTCCGTAATCGGGATCTGCTTGTAACGGTCTGTTTTGGCCTGGTAGATCAACACCCGCCCATTGTCGCGGTCAATATCCGTCCACCGCAATCCAACGATTTCCGAATGACGCGCGCCGCTGAGCATGGCGAATTGCAAAATCCAGCCAACCCGGACGCGAGCCTGGTGCGCGTTGTGGCGATTTTGCGCCCGCGCGTCGCCGTCCAGGGCATCCGGCGGACGGCGAAGCCAGGTCAACAGCCGGACATACTCTTCTTCGCTGAGAATTCGTTCGCGGCGAGATTTTTTAACTTTTAATCGAGGAATGCGCGGCGGTCGCCAAGAATTTAATTCCGGAAAAAAACTGGCGGCGGCGTTCAGGGTTGCCGCGATCACGTTCAGTTCCCGGTTGACACTCGACGCGGCCTGTCCCTGCTCAGTCCTGAGCGTGGCGTATTGGCGAATCTGAGGCGTTTCCAGCCCCTCCACCGTCACCGGCGATTGATACCCTCCGACAGGGCAAAATCGTTCGTCTAGCGTCACCAGCGGGTCCAGCAACCGCAACCAGGTAAACAGCACTCGCCGGGCGCGAGACCGTTCGGCAGTCGGCGTGATGGTGGCCAGCCGGAGGGTGATCAGTTGCTGCAACCGAGGCCGGTCTTTGGCCAGCGCAAATCCGTATCTGGCTGCCCGCTCGGTTTCCCGGATGGCGGCAATGGCGCGCTCCGCTTCCGCGCGCGAAGTGAATCCCTTGGTTCGAACCCGCCGGCGTGGCTTCCCTGCTCCCTGAGAAATGCGAATATCAATTTCCCAGACCGGGTTCCCGGCTTCGTCGAAGAGTGGTTTTTTGTCCAGTCCTTTTGCTCGTTTAATGGCCATAAAACACAGCAAAAACCAGTACTGATTTCAGTCAAAAAATCAGTACTGGTTTTTTGAGGTTAAACAATTGAAACGGCGGCAGTTGTCCGCCATTCTAAAACACGGCCTAAAACCTTCAGTTTTGCGCGCTGGCAACAGATGATTCTGGCCGCCTGGAGTAGCCAGTCGCAGCCCGCCACGTTGGGAAACCAGCGGCCTACAACCAGAACCCCATTGATCAGTGCCAGTACGAGATCGCCCGCCTGGGCAGTCACGTGCCGGGTTACGGTGAAAAGTTTTCCGACGGCAATCTGGGAACCGTCGGCGATGGTCTCAAAGAGCACACACCCGGCGACAATGGCCGGGTCCAGGGTAACGAGCATACAAGCAGACTCCTGTTGCACCTCACAGCAGCCCGCAAGTGTGGGTTTTGGGATGGTGGTTTTTGTCCTGAGTCTTCCCTGAAAAGCGGACCGAAGCCCGGCTGTTTTCAGAGTCGAAACTTGACCGCAAATTATCAGTACTGAGGATCAGTACTGATAATTTGCGGTCAAGTTTCTGAAACGATTCGAGTTACGTACACCTGCAAAACAGGGGTAAAAGAAGTGGAAAATGGCGTGTGTGTCAGTCGTTTTTTGCGTGATTTATTAGGAGATTCAGGCGCGCGACCATCGGTGATTCCGAGACGTCACGGGCGGCCAGGCCGTTGCCGATTCGTCGGGGTGGCAAGCGCGCCTGAAACGGGCCGTCTGCAAAATTTGCAGCCGGCGATTTATCGTTGGAGATTGGTTTGCAGTCCGGTCAGGAAAACAGCCAGCAACCAGTACAGCAGGCCGATTACGATCGAAACGATGATGGCCGCCGGAATTGCCGCCAGGGTCGCTTTGACCATAAACCGAACCATTGAGCCGAACGGCATGTTGATGTCGGTAATGACAACCTTTCCGTCAATCTGTTGTGTATTTAATTCAAGCATGCGGCTAATTCCTTTCCGAAAATTATGGGCACGGAACCTTGCGTCCGTTTTCATAGCATTTGCGCTGACCTGGTTCGACCTGGGTCGAGGCCGGGCCGGGCGCTGCTTTGGATTCAATTGCCAGGACGCCGGAAACCTCGGTTTCTTCAGAGACGGCCACTTGAAAAATTTGCCCGGCGGGAATCGCTGCCTGTTTGCCCTTCTTAAATCCCCAGAGCAGTCCAAGCGGCCCTAAAAAGAACGATGTCACCGCAACGCCAGTCAGCATCGTTCCGCGCGCATTGTCACCTTTTGCTGTGGAAGTGAAGGCCAAGGGGACGCGTGTGCCGTCAGTTGCGGTCGTCCCGTCAATTGTCCAAATGAGCTGACCACCTTTCCCCCACGAACCGGCTTTTTTGGCTTTTTCGACGCGCGCAATCGCTGCGGCTCCGCGATCAATTACGATAATCCCTTTGACCCTGACCGGCTCGACAACATTGAAAACAACCTGACTGCCTTCTTTGACCTGATCAGAGCGCACCTCCGAAGCCAATGCAATTTGAACGATGGTTCCCTGTGCAATTTTGACGGCAACCGGCTGCTGCTGTTGCGCAATAGTCGCATGCGTCAAACTGAAAATCAGAAAAATGGTAACAAACAACTTCTTCATCGGCTGAACCCTTTCCGGGGCTGTAAGTAAAGATTACGGGGCAGATGTGCCTACGATCAGACACCGGCATCCATAAAAACACGTGCAATTGGAATGCGGTAGCGCTGGCGGACGATCAAAACTGAACTCTCGCTGGTTATCCAGAAAACAAGCCGGACACGCATCTGCTGGAACTATCACTTTTGCTGCGCTAAAAATATCCGTGTTTTCTAAAATTTGTTTCCAGTCTCGCCTTTGAGCTTCTGCGTTTCGAATGGTTGCCAAAAGTCGCTTTTGATTGGTCTTTATTGGCAGTTTCTTGCCGCACTGGTCGCAATACTGCCAATCAACGTTGACCTCCAGGTCGCATCGAGGACACTCAAATTTCACACGGTTTAACCTTTGCGAGGCTTTGCAGAAGCCACAGGCCGAACTTCGTCTTCCACCAGGCTTTCTGCCATCACAATCGGTAATTTGCCGAACTGGGACAATAGTTCGGCGGTCGCGGGGTCGGGGCGCAGGGATGTGGCAGATTCTTCAGGTTCATCCAGTAAGCCATCGCGCCGGTAGGCAGCTAGGCCGCGCGCAATCAATTTTCTCGCAATCTGACTTCGCGATCTGTCGGTGCCTATTGCTAATTTTTCAATAACATCTGCGGTCGCCGACGGAACTTTACAAGGAACCTCTACCAGCATTTCACTACGATCTTTTTTAGGTCTGCCCACAGCCATTTTGTACCTCAAAAACTTTTTTAGCAGTATAAACTTTTTTCGCTTGCAAAAGGATTTTCGCTAGCGTAAATTCCCGCTCGCAATGGAACACGAAACTGATAACAACAAAGCGCAAAGAAAAGCTGTTTCAGCGGTCACGCTCGACCCTCAAGTTCAACAGCGCCTTCTCGCAATCGCTGCCGAAAAAGATTGGAGTGCTGCCAAAACTGGCGGCTGGCTGATCAAGCTCGGACTGGAAAAACTGGACGCTGAACAGCAGTCTCGCTCAACCCAAGAAATAGCAGTCGCGGCATAACAGCCCCCGATCTGTTGCCCCAGAACGGAACCACAATGGCGAAATGCTTCATTTGCAGCAAAGACCTGACCAACCCGGAACACGCGGCACGCGGTTACGGAGAGGATTGCCAGCGCAAATACCAGACCTACCTGGCCAGCGCCGGCACTTCCGAAGCGGAACTGGCCGAACTGGACGCCACGGGCGACGAAGCCGTGTTGCGCCGGGTGCGGAATTTCCGGCAGTCGCTCGGATCGGGACGCCGGCGCGAGATTGAACAGACCCTGGCGGCGGCCCGGCGCGAAGCCGGACACCTGGAAGCCACTCAACTGGGACTGACCGAGCGGGAATACTTTGATTACGTGGACCGGCGAGCGGCAGGCGAACCTGCCGCCGAACTGAAGGCCGAAGTCGAAACCGCCAATCAGGCAATCGCACTGGAGCGCGAGCGGTATCTGGCCGAAGGCGCGATCAAGATCGTGCATGCACTGATGGAGCAGGTGAATCACGAAGTGACGCGAATCAAAGACCGCGATTTTATCGCCGGACATTCGACCGACACTCGAAACATGGCGACAGGACTGCAAACCGCGCTGGTGATCGCCATTGCGCACACGGATTTGCCGACCGACGAATTGATCGCGGTTGCGGACCGGCAGGGATGGTTGACGACCGAACGATTTTTGCAACAAAGCGCGATCCGGATTCACCAGGAGCGCACGTTCCGACAAGGCATTGAACGCCGATTGCTGGCCGATGCGCCGGCGGAACTGAAGCGCGCGGCTTAACTCCCCCGCGGTGCCCCAGGCCGGGAACGGCGCGAGGTTTACCTCCGCCTCACTGGGCGTCGTTCCCGGCACGTTGAACAGGTTTTTGAATTGAGACACAGACACAGACGACACAAATCTCCCCTGTAGGGTTTGGGTTTGTCTGCGATGTCATTAGGAATCGTAGGCAGGGGCGGAGCGGACAGCAGGAAATGGTGCCCCGGCTGTCCGTTTCGCTGAAAGTTGCACAGTTCGACGACCGGTAAATGCGCCGGTTTGCCGAAACCAGTAACGGCGACGGGAAAGCGTCGTTGCTGAACCGCGAGCGGGTCAAATCCACTTTACCCGCTCGCGACATTAAAAATTGTATGCCGAAAACAATCGAACAAGCAAATGACTGGATCGGGCTGAAAGCAGCAGCGGCATACATGCACGTGAACGAGAAAACGCTGCGACAGCGCGTGCCGGGCACGAATCGCTGGTTGCATTATCCGCAACTGACCCGGATTCAACTGGTCGAAAAGGGAAATATCTATTTTCTGCGGTCGGAGCTGGCTGCCTGGAAACAGCAGGTCGAGGAACAGGCGCGAGCCGCTCGGCCCATCGAATTCGCCGGCACGCCGGAAAATCCGTTTACCCGGCTCCGCGACAGATTGGCGGCTTATCCTGACCTGTTGCGCCAGCTCGGCGTTGAGGGGTGACACATGGAAATCTGGATCGCAATCGGAATCCCATTGTTTTTTTTGGGTGGCGCCGGAATCGGCTACCTGTTCGGCAGGCTGGATCAACGGAACTGGCTGGCAGAGCAATACAAAGTGGCTTGCTGGCAGCGTGACCAGGCGATTCAACAGCGCGATCGCGCACGCGCCGAACGCATGACGCTCTACGCTCAGGTGCATCACCTCCAGAGCGAAGTAAACCGGATTTGGAACGCCGAAAATCATCCGACAAATTGAATTTGATCTTCCCGGCAAACGGTTGGCCGTTGACGTTGCCGGGACCTGTCGCAACGGTCGGCTTTTAGTGAAGCGACACTACCTTACGTCTTGCTTGGCCGGTGCGGTCTTCATCCCACTGCACCGGCGCTTTTCCCGCACACACCATGCTTCGAAATCTGCTGGCACTTGAATGCATCGGCAATCGGCACTGGCCGGGGCATCGCGTCGCCGTAACGGAAATCGGCGCGATGGCAACCGTGCCGGAATTAAGCGAGGTTCAGCAAGCGCGCCAGGTGCGAATTCATCGTCAGGGCGCTGCGCTGGTGCGCGGCGGTCGCGCAACCGCTCGACTGGAATCACGCGCTACCGGCGCACTGACCGAGCGTCAGGATCAACAACTGCGGCTGGCGTTGCAGGTGGCCGAAGAAGCTCGATTGAGAACGGTTGTGCAAAATTTTCAAACCCGACAAGACGCGCTTCGAATGGCAGCATAGGAGAAAGAATGAAGTTCAGTCATCAGGTAAAAATCGGAGAATCCGTCATCACTATTGAAGACTCTGCTGAATCTATTGCCGAGGTCTGGCAGAAAATTGCCTTTTGGCACTCGCTGCCGCAACGCGCACCAAAGGGCGCAACCGATCTGCGATTGGAATTCCGCACTCCCAAAGACAAGTCTGGCAGTCCGGTGGAATATTATTCCATCGTGTGCCTTTCAGAACGAAAGGAATTTAAGCTTGGCCAGCGGCGAGGCAATGCCGGCAGTCTATTTCCAAAGCAATGGGAGGATTGGAAACCAGGGAAAGACGAGGACTTCGACGAGGAAGAGGCCGGTCAACAGCCGCCAACAACCAACAACCAGCTACCGCCCACCAAGTCCGACAACGTTTCGCCATTTGTAGCGAAACCGTTGACGGAAGACGAACTGAAATTTCGCGCGCAGCGACTGGTCACAGAAGGCCGCGTCACGTTCGACGCGGCCAGCAAAACCTACACCGTGCAGGTCAACGACAAAATCAGCTACCAAGTAAAACCAGGGCCGACTTGCGACTGCGAACGGTTCAGATCTGCCCCCGAATCCAATTTTCGCTGCGAACACATTCGCGCGGTGGCGCTGTTTACCAGCGGGCCGCTGAAACCGGCGCAGCGCGACGAGTTGAAGCTGCTGGTTGCCGATCTGCTCGAAGCCGGCGTGCCGGACACGGAAATTGACGCCGCCATCGCAAAGGTCTGTGACGGGTTGTACGTGGTGGAAGAGTTATCACCTGAGCAGATTGCGAAAGCGATTCGCACGTTGCAGGGAAAACTAAACGTACTGGCTGTCACTCGATACTCGGAGGTGGCATGAACTGGCAAGAAGTCGAGCCGCGGATTCAGGCGCTAAAGCCGGGCATTGGCCTGGTCGAGACGAGGATCCTCGGCGTGCTGTGCGCAGCGTACAAAGTCGGAGCCGACGTGCAGCGCATAGCTGATTTAACCGGTTACAAGACTGGGGATGTTCACGACGCGCTGACAGAGTTGCGCAACAAAATGCTGGTCATGAACAAACTGGTCGCCGAGCGTGACGTACTCCGCGCCTTGCCGGGCGCCGAACCCCTATTGAAAGGATTGCTGGTGGATCAGTTGCCGGCAATCGAGGCTTTGTCACAACCCAACCCATCACCGGAGAACAAGCAAATGGAACAAGAATTTTGTAAATGCGGCAGACCTGCGCGTCATCGCGGTTACTGCAAAGGAAGCCGGGGCAAGGCTTCCCGCAACAGCACTACCACCCAACACGCGCCGGCGGCAACCATCGAGGTCAGCGGCGTATCGTTCCGGGTGTATTGCGAGACCGACGGACAGAAATACGAGGCCTCCGGCTCGTCGCTGCCGCAATTCAACGCAGCGATGAGCGTCGTTGAACGAATGCTAGGAGCGTGAAATGCCTGTTGAATACACAGTCGCTGAATCGGTTCGGGATTTTGCCGATCAGCTCATCAAGAATCATCACCCGCACCTGACAAACGTCAAAATCGAATACGTGTTTCGATCTCAAGCGGCGACCAAAAACGGCAAGGCGATTTGGGGCAGGGCAAAACTGGTAACCGGTTTGAATGCTTGGTTGGCGACGCCGATGATTCAGCGATGGAACCGGCCAGAACCGTTCTTTTGTCTCGAAATTGCTCGCGATATTTGGAGCCGGCTTAACGAGAACCAGCAAAAAGCACTTGTAGACCATGAACTGAGTCACTGCGACCGCGATCTGGATTCCGGCGATTTGACGATCGTCGGTCATGACCTGGAAGAGTTTGCGCATATTTTGCGCCGGCATGGTCTCTGGCATAGCGACGTAGAGATGTTTGCAAAGACAGGCGCTGAGCAATTGTCACTACTCTCAATCATTGAACAACGCGCCGAAACCGCCGATCTGGCCGAAACGGTGACCATCCAGCGACTAAACGGGCAGTCGCTGACACTGTCACGGGAAGAATTACTGAGCGCGTTTTACAAACTGGAGGCTGAATCCAAACTCGGCATTGTGCTGGACTCCAAACTCGGCACTGTGCTGGACAAGGTCACAGAGCGCATCAATAGCGGCTCACTGGATAGTGACAGTGTGACCGTCACTGCAAAGCGAACTACTTCAAACTGACAAGGAGTCCCTTTATGAAAAGCTTGTTTTACTTATCCGAAGAGATTCAGGCACTGGAAGCTGAACTGGAGCGCGAAGACATAACCGACGAGCAGCGCGTTGCATTTGTTGACGCCTGGCTGGCAACCCAGGGCGACCTGATTGTCAAGCTGGACAATTACGCGGCTTACATAAAGCAACTGGAAGCTCTGTCGGCTGCACGGGAAGAGGAAGCGCGCCGCTTGGCCGTGATGGCCGCAGCCAATCAAAACCGCGCCAATTCGCTTCGGGCACGACTGAAAACCTTTTTGGAAACACATGGCTACACCCGGTTTGAAACAGTTCGCTTCAAGCTGGCCGTGCAGATGAACGGCGGAAAAGTTCCGATCATTGTTCCGCCGGAATGGGAAACAGATCCGGCCAGCGCTCCGGAAGCCTTTCAGCGCCGGGAAATTCGCCTGGACAAAAACGCCATCCGAACGGCCATCGAAAACAGCGACGAGACCTACGGCGCACGACTGGGCGAACGAGAAACATCGGTCAGGATTCGATAAAGAGCGGTTTTTCCGCGCGTGGAAGGCAGGTGTCTTGGCAGGTCTCATAAGCCCGCTTCAGGCCGGTTCAAGTCCGGCACGCGCAATCGAGACTGGATGACTTGGTTGAGCTTCAAGACGGTCTCCAAAAATGTCCACGAACTCAACTGACAGCCAGGAAAGACTGGCACTCTTTGATCTAGCCAGGCCGACGGCCATTCGCTGTCAGCAGGCTTGCGACGCGCGTTTCAGTCTCCGGCGCGCGTCGCCTTCACAAAACCTCACGGAGACGGTGCATGAGATGGGGAAACTTCCCGCAATACAATTTTACCCAGCGGATTGGCGCAAAGACCCAGGCGTTCAGTCGCTTTCCTTCCACGATCGTGGTGTTTGGTTAGAGATCATTTGCCTTATGCATGAATCGGAGCAGCGGGGCAGGTTACTTTTGAACGGCAAACCAATGCCGGATGAAGCCCTTGCGCGGTTGCTCGGTTTGGATAAGCAAATCGTAACCAAGACCATAAGCACACTTCTGGAATACGGAGTGGCCAGCATTGACCCGGAAACCGGGGCGCTGATGAATCGGCGGATGGTTCGAGACGAAAACCTTCGGGCTGTTCGGCAGGCGGCAGGGAAAATGGGCGGAAATCCGGCTTTGCTTAAGCAAAAAGAAACCACCGGGGTTAAGCAAAAAGAAACCACCGGGGTTAAGCAAAACCTAACCCCTTCATCTTCATCTTCATCTGCATTTTCAATTACACAGACAGCAGGCGCGCACGAAGCTCCATTTTCGCCGGAATTTTCACCAGACGCAGAGCAGCAGACAGCGGCAATTGATGAAATCGCCAAACTCCTGTGCGATCTGCACGAAATTCAGGACGGTTCCGGCTGGCTGCTTCGAGATAAATTTCAGGGACTGGCGGCGGAGCTGCATGGCGTGCAGGCGAACACACAGACAATTCGCGCATTCTGGAGTCATCGCCGCGTAAAACCACAGATCCAGTATTTTGTGCAGGATTTTATCGCCTGGCGCGCGGGTCAGAAAGGAAACCCCAATGGAAGCAATAAAAACGGCAATAGCAAACCTGCCGGTGACCGCTGGAAATCCGGCACGCAGTTGTGACGTGTGCGGTGATTGCCAGGGAACCGGCTGGACGGTCGTCGTCGGCAAGGGGGCACGGCTTTGCGTCTGTCCGCTTGGCGAAGCGATTCGTTCCAAGCGAATCGTTGCTGCGCGGGAATTGCCGGTGAATACGCCGCCGCGCATGTTTGAGCGGTTTCGGATCGAAACCATGCTGCCGGACCCGGCGCGCCACGAAAAGCAGGTTGAACTGCTGGCACTACTGAAAACGAATCCGCGCCGCAGTGTGGTGATGTTTGGGGCAAATTCGTTCGGGGTCGGAAAATCGGCGATTGGCTGGGCGCTCTACAACTCGGCAGTGCAAGCCGGTCGTCAGGCCGCTGGCGGCAAATTGTCTTCCTTCGTGCGCATGATGCAGGCCTGGGAGATTGACGGCGTTGAGCCGGTCGTCAGGCCGTCCGATTTGCGATTGTGGGATTGCGGACTGCTCTGGTTGGACGAATTCGGCAAGGTGAAACCGAGCGAGTTCGCCACGCGCCAGGTATTTGATCTGATTGATGTGGCCTACGAAGAGCAACAGCAAATCGTTGTTGCCACCAATCTAAGCCGGGACGAGTTGAAAGAGTTTTGGGATTCACAAGGGACGCAGTACGGCGAAGCGATTCGCCGGCGGCTGTTTGATCGTTCCGATGTGATTGCCGTGGATTTTGGAGAGGAGAACGCATGAGTACTGAACTACAGGCTACTTTGTTTGATTACTCAAAGCTGGACGCGGAATCGCGCATTGTGATTCAGCAGCGCGCCGGCGAGATTAAGACGCTGGCCAAGCGAGTTGCCGGGGACATTGTCGAGATCGGCGGCAAATTGGCCGATGTGAAGGATCGGCTCGGCGGCAATGGCCGGTTCAGCGCCTGGCTGCAAGCGGAGCTGGGTTGGTCGGAGCGCACTGCCTACAACTTCATAGCCGTGCATGAAAAATTTGGCGCTGCAAATTTTGCAATCGAAAACGTCGCGCCCTCTGCGTTGTATCTGTTGGTTGCTCCCGCGACGCCGGAACCGGCACGCCAGGCAGTGATTCAGATGGCCAACCAGGGCCAGAAAGTGACGCACAAAACCGCCAAGGTAATCGTCGAGGCGGCCAAAGAGGCCGAACCGAAGACGGCGGAAATGTTTCCGGAATCAGACGAGGCGCTGGATCCAGACGAAGCGAACGGGCAGGTTACAGCGGAGGAATTAAAGCCGGACGAAACCAGTCCTGTCTTGACTCCAGACCGGGTCGCAGAGCCGGAGCCACAGCCAAAGCCGAAGGCGAAACCAGCCTCTGAAGCAGTAAGACCAGTCGCGACCAGCCAGACGCCATGGTCGAGTCAGCAGATCGTGATCGGCGTCACGTTGATGCCTGCTGATGGTGACCCTCGCGGTCGGCAGGCGATTGTTTCGATTCGCGCTGGCGACGGTTCGCCGACCATCCAGTCCAAGCGTTTACCAGATGCGCCTGGTCAATGGCCGCGCCCGATTGACGAAATGATCGAAACCTTCGCGTTTCAGTTGGCGGCAAAGCCGGAACCTAAAAAGCCGGCCAGCAAAAAGCCGGTCAGTAAAACCATGAAGAAAGGAGCAAAGAAATAAATGGCTACGATCAAAATGCCCGACAACCAAAGCTTTGAACTTGATGACGAAATCGCCGGCGACGACGTGCAATTGCGCGCGGCGCTCTCTGCGGCGTATCCGGACGCGGCCAATGCGACATTTGAACGCTCCGGCGGCAAAGACAGCAAGCCGCTGGTGGTCAAAGTCGTGAAAAAAGCCGGAACCAAGGGGCTGCATGCTGCGATTTCGGAACTGCTGGCTGCGCCGGAGTATCAGAATCCAGCGGTGGCGATGCAGTGTCGAATCGCCGAGCGGGGCAGTCTTTCACATCTGGAAATGCTGGCGTTGAAGCCGGAAATCGAAAACGCCATAAAGACTGCCGAGGCTGATTTGCGACTTGCGGGCGACGCCGAGCGGGTGCTGGCCACGGCCCCTGCCGCAACCAGTGGTGCGATCCCGCTGGGATTTTAACGAGCTTACGGGGCGTGGCTGGCTGGCCCGCATTGCCGGTGGGTATATCACTTGCACTACTTGAACTGCACCAATCAGCCGCCGGCAAACAGTCGCGCCCTGTGAGGATTTACCAGAATGAGCAACGCCGCGAACGCAATTCGATTTTTGGAAAGCCAAACAATGACGGCACATGCCGCCGTCGCGCGTCTGCGCGACACGCTGGGAGCGCTGACGCCGTTAAGCCTGTTTCAATATTACTTCCCAAAGGAATTCGCCATGCAACAAGTTTCCTGGCAAACCGGCGCGGGCGTGCGGGAAGCCTGTACTCGATTTGCCGAATTGGTGGATCTCCGATTGTTTCCGTGTTGCAGTCACTGGGACATTGACGAGGGCTGGGATGAATACAGCGGCGACATCGTATTTCTGGCTCCGTTTCCGGCCTGGTATGACGAAGGTCGCGATCCGACGGAGCTGGGCCGATTGGAAGAGTTAGTTTTACTCCAGCTTGGTTACCTGGAGCGCCGCGGCGAAGAGATCGAGCACGTTGTTGACCCGGCGCGCAGCAAGCCAATCAATTTGGAGTATCTGGAGCAGTTATGCGACCGGAAGCGCAAGCCGGTGTGCTGGTTGCCCCTGGCTGTCAAATTCTTCCTGAAAACCACCCGAAATACCTGGTGCGACATAACCCAGGAGGAACTCGACAATTGCGCAGAATGGCCGACCTGGTCACTGGAAACAACCGAATGGCTGCGCAAGGAATGGGCAGAGGCGCAGGTGATTTCCAGTCGCGTCGCTCTCGTCGAAGAGTGGCTGGGCCAAAAGCCGGGCAATCAGCAAATCATCGAAACTCTGCTGCGCCAGGCGACCAACCTGCCCAAGGAAAAGCGCCAGCGCGTTCGGGTCACAAACGCGCCATTGATGAACGTGATGGAGGAGTTTTTTGATGAGTAAGCATGCCAATCCAATTCGACCCGCAATTCTGGCTCCGATGGGATTGCGAGCCGACGCCGCGTTGTTTTTCGTTGAAAACGAAGTTGTGTTTCAAGGAGTCGGCGACGATGGCGTCGAGCAAATCAAATTCATCTCGCCGGCGACGCTGCGCGAGGCCTTCGCGAAAGAGCCGATGGATTCGGGCTGGCTGCCGCCGGGCGTGAACCGCTGCGGCAGCAGTGCAAAGGGCGATTGGATGTTGCGCTGGCACGAACCGGCAATTTACACGGTGCGACTGGAAGGTCGAAAACAGCCGCTGCGCGTGCCGATGCCGTCACTGATCTGGTTTGGCATCAAGCACAATTACTACATCTTTGCCGCGCGCGAAGCGAAATTCACGCCAAAAGCGGCGTTGTACGCCGCGCCGGTGGCCAATGTCAGCAGTCCTGGCCTGATTTGCTTTGGCAAGAATGCGCATCCGGATGTCGCCAAGGGAGGTTTTGAAAAAGCCTGGCGCACGTTCTGGCAAGCGCCGTTTAATAACGATCACGACGACGGAAAATCAAAAACCTTTCCCAATGCCATTAACCAGCAGCTCCAGAAGCTCGCCAAAGAAAAAACGAAAATCTATCCCGTGAAGGATTTGGTTTCGATGGGAATCACTCTGGAAGCTGCAATTCAACGCTTAACCCGGAGGGAACGATCATGACCCCACAAGTCGCCACGCAAAGAACTTTTTGTCCGACACAGTTAATTGAATACAAGACTGCCCGGCTGACTTCACAACCGCCGGAATGCAGCGGAGGGCTATTCGATTACGTGTTCGCCGGTGATGGCGTGTACGTCCACGCAGCCCGGCCTGAACTGGAGGTTTGTTTTTGTGTCGAGCGGGCAACAGTGCGCGGGTTGCCGCCACTGTTGCCCGTGTTTGACTTCCGGCTGCCAAGAATTCCCGAAAGTTTTGTTTGTTCGATGATTCGCGACGCCAACGTCTGGGCAGAGCAGGGACTCGAAACCCTGTTTCACTTGTGCTGGTCGGACTTGGCGCTGATGGATGATGGCTGGGTCGGTTATGAGCCGGAGCAGGCGCGCACGGCGAAAAGTTGCCGACCATTTCAAGACGGCGGCAGTCATGATCGAGCCATCGTCGAGGTGCACTCGCATCATTCAATGGCTGCAAAATTTTCTCCGCAAGATGATGCCGACGAAACCGGTTTTCGGTTGTATGCCGTGATCGGCAGATTGCCGAACGCGCCGGAGATTCGCGTGCGTGTCGGGGTCTATGGGTATTTCTGGGAGATTCCGGCGTCCTGGGTGATGGATTTGCCGGATGGCGTGCGGGGCTGTGAAATACAGGAGGTGGTGCTATGAGCGCAAAGCAAATTGATCTTTCGTTTGTTCACGCCGCAACTCTAATGCTGCCGGCCACCAACACCTGGAACATTGTTCTGGTCGGCTGTGGCGGCACGGGCAGTTGGCTGGCTCCCTCGATCGCCAGGATTGCGCGTGTACTCCAGGAGCAGGGTAAAACCGCCAATCTCTGGTTTGTGGATCCTGACACCGTCGAAGAGAAAAACATTCCCCGCCAAAATTTCTGCCAGGCGGAACTGGGGCAGAACAAAGCGGCGACGCTGGCCGGCCGGTTGAGCGCGGCATGGGGCGTGGATATTCGCATCAGCCGGGAGCGATTCAATCCCGCCAGGATCAGCGGTTCGCAGTGGATCGGCTGGGATAGCGTGACGGTGGTGGTTGGCTGCGTGGACAACGCAGCAGGGCGCAATGAGCTGGCAAAGTCGCTTCAATACAACCGCGCAGGTGCTGCGCATCGCATCTGGTGGCTGGATTGCGGTAATGCCGAACATTCCGGCCAGGTGCTGTTCGGCTCAGCCGCGCAGTCGCGGCAACTGGCCGACGCCCTGGTGTCTCGCAAAATTTGCAAAGCGCTGCCGGCTCCAAACTTGGTCGCGCCGGATTTGCTGAAGGCTCGCCCGGAAGAATTAAAAACCAACCTGAGCTGCGCGGAAATCCAGCTTGCCAACGCGCAATCGCTGGCCGTGAATCAAATGGTCGCTGCCGTGGCGACTGATTACCTGACGCGCGTGGTTTTCGGGGGATTGCGCCGGTTTGCGACTTATTTTGATCTTGAAAGCGGCTCGATGCGGTCGCTGTTCAATACCGCCGACACTATCGGCCAATACACTAAACGCAGAGCGAAAGCAGAGCCGACACGAGTCTAAGCGGCTCTGCTTTTTGAGGAGTTATGGAAGCAATTATGGCACGAAGGGGCACATCGGTTCGGGTTTTGGGTTTGTCAAAATCCTTGCAAGTGAAATACCGGCGGGCGGTCGCGCTCAGTGGCGCCCGCTCGCAGTCGCAGCACCTGCTGAGCATGATTCGGCGCGCGATTTTGGAGGCGGAGCAGAAACATGGCGATTTACTGCACGCCTTGACGCCGGAAGAGCAGGATGTTTTGGGAGTGATCGAAGCCGGCGCGGCGGAAGTGTCACAAATCGCCGAGGAAACGCTTTTGACAGTGCGCCGCGTCGAACAGGTGCTTGATGAACTGATTGGGCGTGGCCTGGTGGAATCCCGGCGCAAAGGTGGAAAAACCGAAAGCGCACGCGGCGCTGTCATTAAGCTGTATTTCCTAGCCGAAAATAAAACGATTCGATTGATATAGTCAGGCCGCTTCAGCTCAGCCACCTCCAAGGAAGAAGCGTTGATGATCGAACACACGGATGCCGGTGAAGCGGCATTCGTGTGTTTAACACCTCGCCAAAAATAATCCAGCGAAAAAACCTACCCTTTAACGGTTGAGACCCGATAGGCGTCGGGCTTTGGGCAATGGCTGTGCCGGGCTGTTGCGAAACAATTTCCCCCGCTCAGGTGTGAGCAATGCAAATAACGGGTGGCAGGGCAATGGAAGTTGGGCCGCATGATTGGCTGATTAAAACTGCGACCGGTGCAGTGTTGGGCGCAATTTTGATGCGTTTGTATGACGCTTTGAAAATGGTAAGCCGTGAAGACTTAAGCAAAGCCTTGGAAGACTTTTCAAAAAACCAAATTGCGCCGATGAAAGAGCGACAAAGCAAGTTTGATCTTACGTTGCAGGACATGCAGAGAGCTATTACGCAAACCAAAGAGATTGTCGTGCGTATCGCAACCAAACTGGAAGTGTCTCACGAATGAGTTTTGAAACCTGGCAAATTCTTGTTGGATTACTGCTGGTCGTTGGCTTGTTTGTTGCCGTCTGGTTGGTGCAATCCGGGCGACTCGATGGACTTTTCGCGACCAGTGCGCTGACCCGGATCGAACGAGACATCATTCGCAAGCTGGACGAAATTGCGACCGCCGAAAGCCGACAAAGCGCCGATCAAAAAGCCAAGCAGCGAGCGATCAACAAAATCGAGGTCAAAATCATTGACCTGAAAAAAGAGCGATTGCTTTTGTTGCGCGAAATTGAAGAAGCAACTCGCCGCGACAAAGTTCGGCTTTCTGAATTGGAAGAGGAATTGCGAGAACTGCGAACCAGAGAGGCGTCGCTGATTAACAATACAACTGTCGAAATTCCCGTCAATGGTTTGGTTGAAATTCGACACAATGGACAGACAGCAGATGAAACCGTGATGGAATTTACGCCGGGGAGATTCAAAGCAAACAATGAACCAACAACAGAAGATTCAAGCGAAACGTAGCGTGTTGACCATCGCAGCCGTTGTGATGGTGTTGTGGTTGGCAACGACGGCGCACGCGCAAACGTGCAGCAGCATTTTGAAAAAATCTGCTTCAATTGGCGGATGCGACAACGTGTATTTTGCCTGGATTTACACCGGACAAAGCCCGGTTGTTTCGCAGCGTTTGACCTATGGCGATGGATTCAGCCCGCCGATTGATAAAACGGTGCGTCATTATTCGCGGATGGGCGTCGGTTGCGGTTACAGCGTAAGCGTGACAGTCACGCAAACTTACGCCAACGGTCAAACGTGCTTTGTAACCGAAGGCGACAATCACAACCGGCCATGTAGTCAGTGCGGAGCCAATGGGGGTGGCAATCAGACAACTATCGTGTCTGCGGCCAACTTTCGCCCGTTTGTCGCCCGCAATTCCGTTGCCAGCATCTTCCCTGATCCCGGCACAAGCTTCACGGATCGAAGCGAAACCGCGTTCTCTCTGCCTCTGCCAACCACGCTCGCGGGCGTTACGGTCGAGATTGACGGCCAACTGTGTCCGCTCTTTGCGGTCACGCCGGGGCAAATCAATTTTCTTCTGCCCGAATGGTTGGCAGAAGGCCCCACCGAAGTAATGGCGACGATCCGCACCACGCGCGGCAGTGTGGGGCAGTTTTTCGGACGGCCTCAGTTGAATCCCAATGCGCCGGGAGTGTTCACGCTGAGTTCGACAGGGACAGGTCCGGCGGCGAGTAATTGGCTGGTCGTCAAGCCAAGCGGCCAACAGGTGTATTACGCGCCAGGGACACTGCGGTTCGATCCTGGTGATGTGATCGTGCTGATCCTCTACGGAACCGGCATCAATGATAACCAGTGTGATTTGATCCTGAGCAATGGCCAGACACATCGCGCCAAATACTGCGGCGCGTCATGGATGCCTGGTGTCCAGCAGATGAATTTTCTGCTGGATCCTGCTCAAGTTTGGACAGGGCAAATATCAGGTTTTGTGCGCGTTCATCGTGCCGGAGTCGGCTGGTGGGATTCGCAGGGATTTGATTTGCGGAGATAACAAGCTTTGGCCGCTGCTCGCTCTTTGACTGGCTGGGGTCGAAAGAGTGATGAGTGATTGTGGTTCAACACCGCAGCGGCCAAAGGTTTCAAGAGGATTATGTTTCGAGTGCTTTTGTGTTTGCTGTTTCATCGAAGCCATTGGCAAGACAGCAGTCTGACCACAATGGAAGGTGACCTTGAATTCGTTCGCTACTGCACGAAATGTAAAACGATTCACCTGTCTGAACGCGACTGGCTTGAACCGAAGGAAGAGACACTGTGAAAACAATCATCGTCTGCGCCGGGCATAGCGACCAACAAAGTGGCGCGGTATCGCCAGACGGAAAATACAAAGAAGAAGACCTTGCTCAGCGGCTCCGCAATCGGGTGGCGACGCTGTTGCGCGCGGATGGCCAGTTCCGCGTGTTGACCGATGGCGGCGACAGGGAAAACAAACCGCTCCGCGATGCGGTGCAACTTGTGAAAGCAAATCCCGGCGCACTGGCGATTGAGATCCATTTCAACGCTGCCAGCCAGCCGTCGGTGAAAGGCGTCGAAGTGCTGAGCAAGCCCCAGCATAAACTGCTCGCTCAGCAGTTGGCGTTTTCGATTGCAGAAATTACCGGCTCGCCCTTGCGAGGTGTGCTCGGTTGGAGGGCCGACAATGCCGGGCAGCACCACCGGCTGGCCTTTTGCGAAGTGGGCGGGGCGATCGTCGAGGTTGAATTCCTTTCAAACCCGGACGCGCTGACCCAGTATTTAACCCTTGAAAGCGAAGTGGCTATTTCGCTTGCAAACGCGCTGCGCGATGCAGCGAAAGGAGTGTGATCCAGTGCCGAACCTTAAACCAAAGCCGAAACGCAAACCGGCGACTATTGAACAGACAATTGCTGCCTATGTCGCGGAAAATCAACGAGCAGTCATTGAAAGCGCCGCACCAATCAAAAAACAGGGAATCTCGCCGGAAAAACTTCGCGCGATCATTGGTGCAGGAGCGTTCGGCGTGATGTTCGCGGCGCAGTCGCTTTCCAGTAAAGACCCGGACAATGCCGGGATCGAAGATTATTTCGCGCGCAAATTGCAGGGCATTGCCTTCGACATGCAGGCGTATGCGATGACCGGACAATTACCGCAAGATTTTCAATGACATTTCGGCCTCTGACTAACCGGCAAAGGATTCGGGGTGCTTTTCCTTGCGGGTTAGCGGACACAGAGGCCGACCAGATTGGCTGCCGGCTAAACCAAAGCTTTTCGGGGCAACGAGAGCTTGTTAGAGTGGGGTTAGTCGGCGGCCAATACCTGTTTTATGGCAACCCCCCATGCTAAATCCAAATCCGCCAAACCTGATGCTGCTGCCAGTCGCACGTGTGGCGCGCGACTGAAACGCAAACCCGGCGCCAACTGCTCCAAAACGGCCGGTTGGCGAACCGATCACCCAGGCCAGGGGCGCTGTTATTTGCACGGCGGCGCGACGCCGATCAAGCACGGACGCTACTCCAGCGTGCAGCGGATAGATTTTCGCGAACGCATCGCCAAATTCGAAGCCGACCCCGACCCGCTCAATCTCGCGCCGGAAGTGGCGTTGCTGCGCGCCTTCGTCGAAGATTTCGTGGATCGCTGGGAAGCGATTTACGGCCCCACTGGCGCTTTGCTCGCCTGGCACGAATCCTTTCACACCGGCGAAGCGCCGGCAAAACCCAAGCAGTTGCCGGACTTCAGCGCTTTAACTGCCCTGGTGGATCGCGTCGGCAAAATGGTCGAGCGCATCCATAAAATGAAAAACGAAGGCGCGATCACCCTCCAGACCTTGAATCGCGTCGTCGAGCAGATGGGCGCGGATCTCGTTGCAGCAATCCATGAGACAGCAATCCCTCAAGATCAAGCTGACCGGCTTCTCGAAAACGTCGAACGCCGGTGGCAATCCATCAAACTTGACACCCGGCCAGTTGGCGGTGCAGGGACTTCGGCGAGCTAAACACGCCAACGTGCGCCTGGAATCTATTTGGACGCCGCAGCCCGGCCCGCAATTGCAGGCGTATGACAGCGACGCAGACGTGATTGGGTATGGCGGAGCGGCAGGCGGAGGAAAGACCGATTTACTGATTGGGTTGGCATCTACCCGGCACCGACGAGCCATCATCTTTCGGCGTGTTTTTCCCAACGCCCGTGCCATTATCGAACGATCCCGTGAAATCTTTGGCGACGAGCCAACCTTCCGATACAACGAAACTTTGCATCTGTGGCGACTAGGCCAGGGACACATGCTGGAAATCGGCGCGATGCAATACGAAGACGATAAAAAGAATCACCAAGGCCAGGCGCGTGACTTTATTGGCTTCGATGAAGCAACCGAATTCACGGAGACTCAAGTGCGATTTGTGATGGGCTGGAATCGTTCGACGGTGCCGGGGCAAAAGTGCCGTGTGGTGATGACGTTTAATCCACCAATGGATGAACAGGGGGATTGGGTTACTCGTTTTTTTGGGCCGTGGTTGGATTCGGTTCATCCGAACCCTGCTGCCGACGGCGAAGTGCGCTGGTTTGCCACAGTGGACGGAAAGGAAATCGAAACCGGTTCTGAGCCTTTTGAGCACAACGGAGAGACGATTACACCGAAATCGCGCACTTTTTTTCACGCAAAACTCAGCGACAACCCTATCCTGGAAGCAACTGGCTACGCCGCAACGATTGACGCGATGCCGGAGCCGTTGCGCAGCTTGCTGAAAGGGAATTTTGATGCGGCCCGAGCAGCGGATTCCCGGCAATTGATTCCGACGGATTGGATTAAGGCGGCGCAGCAACGCTGGCGAGAGCAGATCAAACCGGAGACGCGGTGCGACGCATTAGGTGTGGACGTGGCGCGCGGTGGAGCCGACCAGACCGTCATTGCTAAGCGGTACGGCAACTGGGTTGCCAATTTGATTAAGGTGCCCGGAAAGGCCACACCGGACGGGCCATCTGTCGCCTCGCTTACGCTTCAGCATTACGAAGCCGGTGCAAAAATCTATCTTGATGCCATTGGAGTCGGGACGTCACCTCTCGACATTTTGCAGGCCAATGGTGCGCCAGTGATTCCGATCGTTAACTCCGAACGTTCGATAGCGATGGACAAGAGCCGCAAGTTGAAATTTCGCAACCTGCGCGCCGAAATTTGGTGGAAACTGCGCGAAGCTCTTGACCCGGCCAACGGTGACAATCTCGCGTTGCCGCCGGATAGGGAACTGCTTGCCGATCTAGCTGCGCCACGTTGGTCTATTACGATCAATGGCGTGCTGATCGAAAGCAAAGACGATATTAAAGACCGGATTGGCCGGTCGCCGGATTGTGGCGATGCTGTTGCTATGGCGTGCTGGTTAGATCATCGCAATGCAGACTGGGGACAATTTGACTGGATTCGTTAAATCCTATTTCTGTAAGCCAACCGAGATCAAGTGTAACGCCGTAGTCATACCAGCCCTTACTTAACCACTTGCGGAGAATGAACCACGCTCGCTTATGGTGCAATGGAAAGTCGGGTGAATTGATGATCTCGCGGGGCGATTCGCGTCTAACGCATCCGCTCGACGTGTGATAGGTGCAACGGGCGAGCATTAACTGTAAGAACTGAATCTCATCCGATTTCATATATTTCAATTTTAGCATAATGGCTTGAAGGGATTCGCTGAAAATAAAATTTCACCCTCGCCGATACTCTCGGCACGGGTGAACCTCCTGAAAGGCGGTCACGAAAGAAGCGCTGAGAGCTTCTGCAATTGTGACCGCCGTTTGTTTCTATGGCCGAAAATGCGCACAACCAGCCGGATTTTGTTTGCAATGCGCGCCAGAAGATGGCGCGCCAGTGGACAATTGTCCGTGACGTTGCCGACGGAACCCTGCGATTGCGCGAAGTCGGCGCGCAATACCTGCCTGCTGAAAAAGCGGAAAAAAGCGAAGCTTACGCCATTCGGCTCAGCCGGGCGATTTTATTCAACGCGCTGGATCGCACCCTGCACAGTCTGGTCGGCATGGTGTTTCGGAAGCCGCCGACACTCAATTCCGACGTGCCAGACGTGATGCGCGGACGCGCCGCCAGTGACGATGTCGCCGGCATGGAAGGCCTGCTGGAAGATGCCGACCTGGCCGGCAATCACTGGACAGTCGTCGCCAAAGAGCTGTTCACGGATGCAATGCGTGACGGCCATGCGTTTTTGATGGTGGACGCTCCGCCGTATCCCAAACGCGACGACGGGCAGCCGGCCACCTTGCAAGATTTGGAGCGAGAGCGATGGCGTCCGTATCTGGTGCGGTATCGCGCCGACCAGGCGATCAACTGGCGCACGGACAGCAAAGGACGATTGCTGCAAATCACGTTCGAAGAGAAAACCTGGGAAGCCGACGGCGAATTTGGCGAACAGGAAGTGTGCCGGTATCGCGTGCTTCGACCGGGGAGTTGGCAGGTCTGGCGAAAAATCAAGGATCCTAAAGGCGAAACAGAAACGCTGGTGCTGGACACGCTACCCAACGGCCAGCCGGCGCGAGGGATCACGCCGTTGACGGAAATTCCGGTCGCGGTGGTGTACAGCCGGAGAACCGGCCCGCTGACCAGTCGTCCGCCGCTGCTCGATCTGGCGCTGGTAAACATTGCCCACTGGCAAAAGTATTCGGATTATTCCATCGGCCTGCATTTGACGATTCCGATTTTGGGATTGAAAGGCGGCAATGCGGATCAGAAAGTGCAAGCCATCGGCCATTACGTGGTGTTTCGGATTCCGCCCGATGGTGACCTGAAATATGTCGAACCCACCGGCGCAGGACTGGAGCCGCAACGCACCGACCTGATTGATTTGGAAGACAAAATGGCCGTGCTGGGCGCGGCAATGCTCAGCAAACGCACGCCGACACCCAAAACCGCGACCGAGGAATTGCTGAGCCACGTCAAGGAAGAGTCCGATTTGGCGACTGCTGCGCGCAGCTTGCAGGACTGCCTGGAGCTGGCGCTGAGCTTTTTCGCAAAATACCTTCGGCTGTCGTCCGGCGGCTCTGTGACACTCGGCGCAACCGTCGAAGAGTTGACCTTGTCACCGGAGAAAGTGCGTGCGTTCGGGGAATTGGTAACCCTCCGCGTTGTCAGCAAGCAGACCGTGCGCGAGATTCTGGGGCAGGCCAACGAATTGCCGGACGATTTTGACGAGCAGCGCGAATTGCAGCGACTGGACCGGGAAGCTGCCGACGAAGAGGTGCGGCAACAGAATCTGGGAGCGGCGGCGCTGGCCGCCTTTGACCGCGGGCAATAATCGTGAAACGAACCCGGCGTCATCAATGTCAACGTAAGCAACAGCATTCGAGCAAGGGCGCGGCGGAGGCTCACTTGCGGTCTTTGGTGAAACGCTTCGATCTGCCTGCCGATCAGTTGAACGTCTATTGCTGTGGCTGGTGCCGAAAGTGGCACGTCGGCCACACGCCAAAGCAATTGAAACGCAAACAATTGAAACGCAATGCCGACCATTTATGACTTTGCCGAACGATTTCGCGCTGCGTTGTTGGCGCGGGATCAATCCTCTGCCCGGCAATTGATTCAGGCCTACGGATTGGCCTTTACTCGGCTGCAAACCCAACTTTCTCAACTCACCACCCGAATCCAAAACGCACGCGCCGCCGGCGAGGAAATCACTCCGGCCTGGCTCCAGCGCGAAGAGCGATTCAAGGCCTTGATGCAGCAGGTTGGCGCGGAAATCGGCCAACTTGCAAATTTTGCAAACGATCTGATCTCTCTGGCCCAACAAGCCGAAGTCGAGCGCGCGTTGCGCGACAGCGGAACATTGCTGACTGCCGCGGCAGCAGACGCCGGCATTGTGGCCACGTTCAATCAGGTGAATCCGGGCGCGGTCGCCAGTCTGGTTGGCGCGCTGGGTGATGGGTCGCCGCTGCGGCGACTGCTCCAGCAATTGCCGGGGGATGGCCGCCGAGAGATTGAGCGTGCGCTGATTGAGGGCGTGACGCTTGGCGAAAATCCGCGCAAGGTGGCCCGCCGGATGCGTGACGCGCTCGGTGGAAACCTGACCCGCGCGCTGCGGATTGCGCGCACAGAACAGATTCGGGCGTATCGCGAAGCCAGCCGGGCGACGTATCGGGAAAATTCCGATCTGGTGACGGGCTGGCAGTGGCTGAGCGCCCGACAAACGCGCACGTGTGCGAGCTGCTGGGCGATGGACGGGCAAATCTTCCCGGTCGAAACGCCGTTAGGGAGTCACCCGCAGTGTAGGTGTTCGATGATCCCCGTGCTGGAAAGCGCGCCACTCCGCGAAACCGGCGAACAGGCCTTTGCGCGATTGCCGGAAGCGCAGCAGCGCGAGATTTTGGGCGACGCCAAATATACAGCGTACCGAAATGGGGAAATTTCGCTGCGTTCCCTGGTCGGGTATCGCAATGACCGGCGCTGGGGCGAAACCCGCTGGGAACGTGGCTTGAAAGACGCTCTCAGAGGGGAAATTGACGCACGATGGGGAACCGTGCCCGGCTTGGCCGAGCCGATTGCGACTGCACCGGCGGGACCGGCAGGCAAACCCATCGCTCCGGCGTTGAAACTGCCGGCGCGTGGCAACCTGGCGCGATTGGGGCGAAACGTGCTGGGCATCATTGATCGCATTCATGGCGATGGCGATTTGCCGCTGTTGCCGGTTCGCGCAGTTTCCAACCGGCGATTTTTTGGCGCGTATTCGTTTTCCTTCAGCGGTCGCGCCGGAGAGATCATGATCAGCCGACAGGGCGATCATCCGGAACTGACACTGGCGCACGAAATCGGCCATTTCCTGGACCATCAAGGCGTACAAAAGGGAACTCACATGTCGGCTCGCTCTGACGTCTTTGCGGAGTTCCGGCAAGCAGCCGAACAGAGCCGGGCGATTCAGGAGATTCGACGGCTGGCCGCCACGCGCACGGTGTCAGTGACACTGGGCGAAGGCGATCCCATTGAATATCCGATTGACCGGGTTTATTTGAGTTATCTGCTCAAGCCGGAAGAGATTTGGGCGCGGGCGTATGCGCAGTACATTGCCGTTCGCTCGGACGATCCGACGATGCGCGAACAATTAAATCAATTGCGACAGCGATTGGGCCAGGTGTACTATCCGGCTCAATGGGACGATGATGAGTTCGAACCTATCGCCGAGGCGATGGATCGGCTGATGCTTCGTCTAGGATGGCGAAAATGATTGAAGGCAAAACCGAACAAGAAACCGTCGAATTGACCGCGCGAGTGCTGGGCGTCAGCGAAGCCCAGGCGCGCATCATTATCGCCATCGAAACCGGCCAGATCGAAGGCGACGAACTTCCCGCTGAAAAATAAACCTTGCCTGTTTGCTACTTTCCCGCTTGGACAACGAAAGGGTTTTTCCTTTACTGCAACTGGCCGCTGCGTCTGCAATCAAACTCTTCTGAGTCGTGAACCCAGAGGCGGGCGCAGTGGTCAGTGTTTTTTTCTTTCCGAGGTTACGATGAAAGTTCAACGCGCAATCGTCTTGTGTGTGTTGCTGCTGATGCCCCTGCTGGCGATGGCGCAACCTTCGCTCTGCACCATCAGCGGCACGCTGTACGACTCGACGGGGTCGGCCTGCTCCAACTGCAAGGTCACCATCAGCAAAGCCCGTCAGGGTTCCACGCCGCTAAACGCGCCGCCCATCGAAAAGCGCACCGACAGCAATGGCGCGGTCAGCTTCACGGCAGTGCAAGGATCGTTCATTACGATCACGGGAACGTTTTCGATTGGCCGGTATAACTTTGCAACCGGCCTGGAAATGTATGTGCCGCTGCAAAGCACGGCGACCCTGGCCACGCTGCAAACGGCGGAAGACGCGCTCAATGCGTTGATTTCTTCGACCACGTATGCACCAGCAGACATTCCCGTTATCACGAAAACGGCCAGCGCCAGCCTGTCGAACGAATTCGCGCTCGGCTCGTTGGCAACCGGCCTACTGAAAAACACCACAACGACCGGCGTCCCGACGATTGCCGTCGCCGGGACGGATTATGTTGCGCCGGGGGCGATCACCGGCGGCGGTCAGACAATGGCGACGGCGCGGATTCTGGGACGCTCGACCGCATCCACGGGCGCAATCGAGGAAATCAGTATCGGCTCCGGCCTGAGCCTGAGCGGCGGCACGCTCAGCGCATCGGGTGGCGGCGCGGTGTCGTCTGTGTTTGGACGCTCTGGGGCGGTCGTCGCGGCGCAGGACGACTACACATTCGCGCAACTTGCCAGCAAGCCGACGACGTTGGCGGGATACGGGATTGCGGATGCCCAGCCGTTGGACGCCGACTTAACGGCGATTGCGGCACTCGGCCCCTCGAACGACGACATCATTCAGCGGAAGGCCGGAGTCTGGACGAATCGCACCGTCGCGCAGTTCAAAACCGATTTGGGGTTGGCCACGATTGCCACCAGCGGCAGCGCGTCAGATTTGAGCGCCGGGACTGTGCCGTTGGCTCGATTGGCAGGAATCACGAACACTGAAATCAGTAACAGCGCGGCCATCGCCTACAGCAAATTAAATCTGACCGGCGCGATCCTGAACGCCGATCTGGCTGGTTCGATTGCTAATGCGAAGCTGGCGAATTCCGCGATCACGATTGCCGGGAGCAGTACCAGCCTGGGCGGTGCAATCACACTCGACACGATCACCGGCCTTTCAACGACCGGCGTCGTCAAGCGCACGGGCGCAAACACACTGGCGATTGCAACGGTAGATTTGACCAGCGAAGTGACCGGCGACTTGCCCTTTGCGAATTTCGTGCAGGCAGGAAGCGCGGGTTTCGTTGGCGCAACCGGCGCGGGCGATTACAGCCATCGAACGCCAACGCAGGTTACGGCGGCGCTGGATGCGTTCGTCGGCGATTCGGGCAGCGGTGGAACGAAGGGACTTGTACCTGCGCCAACGGCGGGCGATGCGGCGGCGAATAAATACCTCAAGGCAGACGGCACTTGGGCGACGGTTTCAGGCAGCTCCGGCATTACCGTTGGCACAACCACAATCACCAGTGGCACGTCTGGTCGCGTTGGTTACAACAATGCGGGCGTCTACGGTGAATATCCCGTAACGGGAACGGCGGGGAATGTGGTGCTGAGCGCGTCGCCGACGTTGACAGGGACGGTCGCAATGGCCGCGCAGACAAACAGCGGGACAATTGTGCAGACCAGCGCGAGCGCGACTGCGTTTGTGAGCGGGGCAAGTGGCTCAACGAATCCGGCTTTTGTGATTGACAACTCCACAGCAAGTCAGGCCAGCGGTTTGAAAGTCATAGGCAAAGCAGATGGAACCGCGCCAGAAATTGCAGCTATCAGCCGCACGCAAATCACCACTGCCCTTGCCGGAAATGGCTTGGCAATTACAGCAGACCCGGCCATCGCGGGCAGTTCCGTTGCGGGCGCGGCGGCTGGCGGCAGTGTGACGATTACGGCTGGGGCGGCGGCGCGGAACACAAGCGGGAATGCCGCAGGTGGGTCAATAAATCTCGCGCCTGGAACAGGAATTGGAACAGGTGCAGCCGGTGATGTGATTTTGACTCGCGGGAATCTAATTTTTGGTGCAGCAACTTCTGGGAACATATATCTCAGAAACACAGGTTCTGGCCCTTCTCTGTTCATCGGCTCAGCGGATGGAGCGGCAAATAATGCAGGCGTGTGGGTACAGCAAGTGTCATTCACGCAGTTGACATCTGACAGCGGAGTAGTAGTTGGAATACAAGCGGCGGGCAGCACCGGGATGTTTTTAGGTTCTGGTGTACCTGTTTATTGGAGCACTAATGCATCTAGTTCCACGACTGGATTAAGAGACGCTCCATCTGTTGGATTTTTACCAAAAGCCGCAGGTGTACTTCGGCTGACCAACGGCTCCACCGGCGCAGGCTCGCTCGTTCTCGGCACATCCACAGTCGGCAGCATTGGCACATCCGGCGTTGGAGTCTTGGCGATTGCCAACGGCACAGCCCCGACCAGTAGTCCTGCCGATGAATTTCAACTTTACTCCGCCGACTCCGCAGCCGGTGACGCCAACGCATTCGCCCGCAACGAGGCGGGCGAAGTGAACCGCTTGACCGGGCTTTCCGCGCGCGTCTCTACGCAATTTGACAAAACCAGCGACACCACGCTGGCCAACGTGACCGGCCTTTCCCGCAACGTGGAAGCCGGGCGCACCTACGCCTTTACAGCTGTCCTCTATACCACCTCCAATGTGGCAGGCGGCGTCAAGGCGGCCATCGGCGGCACGGCAACCGCAACCTCGATTATCTATCAAGCGGACGTGCTCGATGGTTCAACACAGGCCACAGTTGGAACCGCTCGCGCAACCGCACTGGCAACCACTGTCGGCGATGTGACAGCGGTTACGGCGGCGCGAATTACCATTACGGGAGCAATCGTTGTTAATGCTGCCGGTACGCTCACCGTCCAATTCGCGCAAAACGCCAGCAATGGCAGCGCGTCCAGCGTGCTGGTCAATTCCAGTTTTCAATTGATTCCGATTAGCTAAGGAGATTAAAGCCGGACACGTCCGACTTACCATAAAGAAGGAAGTTTCCATGATCCAAACACGAAGACTCTTATTCGCAATTTTTCTGATCGCCTTTTCCGGCGGTTGCTGGCTGGCTGCGAACGCGCAACAGCCGACCGTCACTGTTCGGGACGGCGAAACGGTTCATGACGCGCTGAAGCGAGACGCATTGACCGGCAAATCTACGCTGGAATTTAAGAAGGAAACAGTTGAATCTGTCGTGATGGTTGATGGGCGGCTGGAAATCGTAAAACGATCCATCAGTTATTCGTCTGCTATTCCGGCGCTGAACTGTTGGCCGTCGCCGTGCGATTGGTCGCGCCGTCGTGTCTGGAAGGAAATCTACGGCGTGAAAGATCGAAGGCAAAATCATTCCCACGCAAGCTGAGCGCGTCGAATGGCCGAAAAAGGAGACTCCATGAACCCTGTCCGAACTCTGACCTTGATCCTACTGATTACCTTTGCGGGCGCGTATGTTCTCTCCGCGAACGCGCAACAGCCCTCAAATGAGAAGGCAGAAGACGACTTTGCGCTGCCAAGAAGACTCACGCCCGAGCAGATCAAACGCTGGGGCGAACTGGCCGACTTCGAGAAAGCCCAAGCCGAGCGCCACGCGCAAGCCATCGGGGCCGCCGTCAACACGCCGGTTGGCGAACTCAGCAGGGAAGTCCATGCCGCCGTGCAATCCACCTGGCTGGCGCTGAATCTGGCGCGCAGTCAAAAGGCCGAATGGCTGGCCAATCTCCGCGCGGAAGCCGGTTGTCCGCGCTGTGTAATCGTCGGCGATACGCTGACTTTGCCGGCTCCGCCAACCCCGTAAAAAGTTTCATTCTCCTATCTCCAATCACCTCCTCTGGCCGTGGTCGCAAGATCACGGCCCTTTTGTTCTCCCCAAAAAAATAAACAACCCTGGTTTGGCACAATCCTCGCCGTCGCAGCGGGAAGCTGCAAATTTTGCAAAGTCGAGGGATTCGATATGCCAGTCAAGCAGACATTTGACAAAAAAGAAGACGCGCCGGAATGGCTCCGGCCAATGCTGCTCGAAGACAACGGGAAGTTTGTTTTCGAAGCGGAAACCACGGTGGAAACCGCCGGATTGAAAAAAGCGCTGGAAGCCGAACGCAAAGCCAAGGCGGATTTTGAAAAGGCTCTGAAAGCGGTCGAAGGAATTGACCCGGAAGAGCACAAGCGGCTCAAGGCGGAATTCGAAAAGGCCGAGGCCGAGAAATTGAAATCCAAGGGCGATTGGGACACCCGCGAAAAGCAGTTGCGGGAGCAATTGGCCAAGGATCTGTCCGGGCGCGAACAGCAATACCAGGCCGAACTGACCAAACGGGATGAACGGCTGAAAAAACTGGAAGCGTCGCTGCACCGGGAATTGGTGACAGCAAAACTTTCAGCGGAGATTGCGAAGCACACGCCCAACGTGGCGCCGTTACTGCTCGGCGCAGCGCCGTTTCTGAAGGTCGTTGAAACCGGCGATGAATTCGCCGTGCAGGTGGTGGACGACAAGGGCAATCCACGGTTCGCCAATGTCAAAGGCGACCCGTTTTCGATTGAGCACCTGGTCGAAGAGTTCAAGGCCAAGCCGGAATGGAAAGGTCTGTTTCCGGCTCCCGGCAGTGGTGGCGGCGGCGCGCCGTCTCAAAGCGCGGGCAGTGGCGGAGGAACCATCACGCTGACGCGCGAACAGGCAAAAGACCCGAACGCGTACCGGCAAGCCAAAGAAGCGGCAGCAAAGTCCGGCGCGCAAGTTGTAATTTCCGAATAACCGCTCACGCGGTGTTTCCTGCGTGAGAAAAACAGGAGCAAGTTAGATGGCCAACACATTAGGGGTTTACGATCCGATTTTTTATGCGCAGGAAGCGTTGATTTGGTTGCAAAACGCATTGGGAATGGCGACGCGAGTCCACCGCGGACACGACAAGGAACCGCAGCAAAAAGGCTCCGTGATTTCCATCTCTCGACCGTCCACCTTCACGGTTCAGGATGCCCCTTCGACGGCGCAAGACCTGAACACCGGTTCCGTCAATATCACGCTCGATAAATGGAAAGAAGTGAAGTTCAAGCTGACCGACAAAGAGCTGAGCTTCACAACTGAAAAAATTATCGAAGACCATATTATGCCGGCGGCTTATGCGCTGGCTGATGATATTGACGCAAAACTGTGCGCGCTTTACAAAGATATTCCCTGGTATCAGTCGGCCTCTTCGCCTGCCGCTGTTGCCGACCTGACGGCGCTCCAGCGGATTATGTTTACCAACAAAGTGCCAAATCGCAATCGCAGCCTGATGCTGTCTGGTGTGTTGCGAGAAGAGTTTTTGAACATTTCTGCTTTCAGCCAATGGCAAGGTGCAGGAACCGACGGTGTCAACACCCAGAAAGAGGGCGATCTGGGGATGAAGTACGGATTTGACACTTTCGCGAATCAGAATGCTCAAACTCATACGCAAGGCGTTGCGGCGGACGCAACCGGCGCGCTCAATGGTGCTGTGCTCAAAGGCGGAACAACTATTGCGTTTGATGGGGTCACCGCTGGTGGCACGTTCAAAGCGGGCGACACCTTTGTGCTGGCCGGAAACACGCAACGTTACAGCTTCACAGCCGATGTGACCGCCGATGGCGGCGGCGCTGTTGCCAGCGCGAGCATTACTCCGGCTCTGGTGCAGGATTACGCCGACAACGTCGTTATGACGATCAACCTGGTTGGCGGCGTCCAGTCTCTGGCTTTCCATAAAAATGCTTTTGCGCTCGCGATGGCTCCTTTGTCCGAAATGGGCAATCAGTTGGGCGCGCGCATTGCCACCATCACCGACCCGATCACCAGTCTGTCTCTCCGGTCACGCATTTACTACGTGGGCAACAGCTCCGAAGTGCATGTAGCGCTTGACTGCCTGTATGGCGTCAAGACGCTGGATCCGAATCTGGCATGCCGGTTGGTTGACTAAGCCAACGCAAACCCAGGGAGACGCCAGGCTGACTCCCTGGGTTTCATTACAAACATTGCAGGAGATTCAATGGAAACGATCACGGTTTTTTGGAAAGGCAAGTTCGACGGCGCGGCGGTTTCGATCAATGCGCTGGACTTCAATCCGGCTATCCACCGGCGCGAAGCCGACGGCCCTTGGCCGGTCGAAGAAACCAAGGACGATGACAAGGCCGACGACACCGGGAATAAAAAGAAAAAGTAGCCAATGCCTGACTCTCCCACAATTGACGCCACGATCGGTGGCACGGCAGCGAACAGCTACCAGGAACTGACTGTCGCTGACAGTTATTTTGTGGAGCGGTTGAACGTGAATGCCTGGCACGATGCCGCGCCGGACGACAAAAAGCGAGCGCTGATTATGGCGACCCGACGTCTGAACCGCGAAAACTGGTACGGCGAACGGGTCAGCTCAACGCAGAATCTGGCCTGGCCGCGGATTGGCGCCATCAAGCCGGACAGTCCGGCAGGCGGTGGGTTGGGCGAGTTTTATGGTTATGGCGAATGTTATTTGACGACGGAAATTCCCGATCTGGTGAAACACGCGCAATGCGAACTGGCGCTGGCGTTGCTGAGCGGCTTCGAAGATGACGACAGCGACACCATCGAAGAGTTTGCCGAATCCGGCGGCATGCGCGTGAAATTCCGTTCCACGCGAATCAACGGCGCACTGCCCGCCAGTGTCACGCGATTGATCGCTCCGCTGTTGGCGGGCGATCTGATGTTGGTGAGGGGGTGATGGGAAAATTGATTTCCGCCCGGCAACTGAATCGCGTGCGCGCGGCCAACACACAGTTCATGCCGGACACGGCCACGGTGCTGACACCGACAGAAGGGCCGGACGGATACGGCGGCCAGACAGTCAGTTATTCCGAAGGTGACAGTTACCAATGCCGATTTCGCCCGGCCAGTGATGCCGACCGGCGCAAAATTCGCGGCGGGCAGGAAATGACCGATCCACTGTTTGTGGCGACGCTGCCGCATGATGCCGTGCTGGGCGAATCCAGCCGGCTACGAATCGGGACAACGGATTACGACATCGTTGGCTGGTTGGGCAGTCGCAGTTTCAAGGCCGGAACGATTCTGGCGCTGAAAGAAGTCCAGCCCGAAACCTTGCAGGAAAATTCATGAACGCAATCATTCACGCAATCTCTGGCGATCCACGCGTCAAGGCCTATCTGGCCAGTCGCGACGATCTGACGACTGATGGTTGGGTTACGCATGGAGATTGGGTCACGTATGACGGCACGCCGGTTGAAGGCGCGGACGAGGTGATCGTTTCGGCGGAACTGGCCGACGTGGATGCCATTTGCGCCGCATACAAGGCCGCCAGCGTCAAGGTGACCGTCCTTGGCAAGCAGGCAACCGAATGACCTGGCAAAGCAACATCCCGAAAATTACGGCGCGAAGTCGAGCGGAGCTGAAACGTCTGGTGCGTCGGACCGCGCTCAGTATTGAAGCGCAGGCCAAGATCAACGCGCCGGTGGATACGGGGTTTTTGCGAAATTCGATTTCGACCAGTTTTCCTGACGAACTGACCGGCGTGGTCAGCGTCGGCGCGGAATACGGGATTTATGTGGAAATGGGGACGGTGCGAACGGCTGCGCAACCGTACCTGTTGCCCGCCGCCGAAGCTGAGCTGAGGAAGCTCGGCGGCGAGCTTAAAAAGGTGATCTGATGTGGCCAACGAATTATCCAGGGCGCAAAAGTGGATTTACGACGTGCTGGTCGCCGACGCGGAAGCGATCGCCATCGTCGGCACGCGCATTTATCACGGGCAGGCGCCCAAGGGCACGGCGTATCCCTTCGTCCTGTTTTCGTTTCAGGGCGGAGCCGATACGCAAGGCGTTTGCACGGTGCGAATCCAGGCCAACCCGGTCTTTCAGATCAAAGTCGTTGCCGACGGCAATCCGAATCAGCAGGCGCGCGACGTTGCCGACCGGATTGATGAGCTGTTTCAAACCGCCGTCACGCAGATCAGTGACGGTTACGTGTTCAGCAGCCGGCGCGAACAGCCGGTGAATTACACCGAACCAAAACCCCATGGCGGCGGCCATTACACGCATCTGGGCGGATTGTACCGTCTGGTTGTTTACCCTGAAGCATAGGAGTTATTGCAATGGCAGCATCGAGAGGCGCAGTCAATCAGAAACTGTATTTGGGCGTGGAAAGTGTTATCGGCGCTGCCGTGGCCGCAGCCAAGTCGTTTCCGTCGCTCAGCGTGGATTTTCAGCGCATGCAGGACGATCAGTTTTATCGGCCTTCCGGGCAACTGGTGCCGGGGTCTGGCGTCAAGCACCGCGAAATGTCGGAACCGAGTTACAACCTCGGCGCGGATTACAACGAGCTGCTGTATGTGTTCGCCGGCCTGTTCGGCGCGCCGACGACCACCAATCCGGGCAGCGGATCGGCGTATCAGCACGTCTGGACACCAACAGCGTCCAGCTTTGGCACGCCGAAAACCTTCACCGCCCGCAAAGGCGATTCCGTCGCTTCGTCACAGGTCGCCGGGCTGCATTTTAATTCAATGGAAATGACGCTTTCGGACGACAACGCGGAAGTGTCCGGCGAGTGTTTTGGGTACGCCATCAACGACACGCAAGGCGCGATCGCCGCGTTGACCGACGAAGTGCAGCAATTGACGATCACCGGCTCGCCGACCGGTGGCACGTTCACGTTGACCTATTCCAGCCAAACCACCTCGGCGATTCCGTACAACGCGACCGCCGCCGAGGTCGAAGCGGCCCTGATTGCGCTGTCCAATATCGGCGCGGACGATGTGCGCGTGTACGGATCGTCGCTGCCGTCGGGAACACTGACGATTCACTTCACGGGCGCGCTGGGAGGAGCAAACGTTGCGCAGATCACGTCCACGGACTCGCTGACCGGCGGCTCTTCGCCGGCAACCGCGATCAGCACGCTGCAAGCCGGTGGCGCGTCGTATTCAGCCATCGCGCAACAGCCGATCAGCAAATCCACGATCAACGTGTACATTGACACCACATCCGGCGCGATTGGCACGACGAAATACTGCGATGCGCTGGAAATCGGCCTGTCAATTCCGCCCCTGCGCAATCCGGTGAAGGTGCTCTGCACAGCCTATCCGAGCTTCAAGGATTCGGTGCAGGTCGCCGTCGAAGAGATGCGCTCCAGCATGGTGCTGATCAAAAACACCGACATCATCACGTTCATGCAAACCTACAACGCCGCGACGAAGCCGACGCGGTACATCCGCTACGAAGCGATCGGCGCGCTGATTGGCGGCTCCAATTACTACAAACTGTGGATTGACCAGGCCGTGAAGTGCGAAACGCCGGAGGATGTGACGAACGTGCAGGAAACGTATGCCTACCGCGTCAATAACCGGTTTGTGGACGATTCCGGCCTGGGTGGTCCAATTAAAATCACGCTGGTCAACACGCTGGCGTCGTTGTAATCCCTCTTATGGAACTGAAAAAATTGACATCCGACCGGAGGCGAATCGTAAAAGTTCCGGTCAGTAAAGAGGATGGCGAGGTCGAATTTCTTGACCTCGCCATTTGGCATAAACCGCTTACCCCGGCATTGAACGATCAACTGGACGAGCTGAAGCGCCAGGCTAACGCAATCGTCGAAGAGGATCCTCCGGCGCCCTCCGAATCCGTCGCGCCAAAGAAAAAAGACCTGCTGATACAGCAACTGGCGTTGCTGCTGACGCGCTGGGACATCACCCATCAAGGCCAACCAGTGATTCCCGACGAAGAGGCGCTGGCCGGGCTGGAATTCGAAGTGCTGGTGGCAATTCAGGATGCGTTATTTGAGCCGATCTACCCAAAAAAAGAGAACTAGCGGCGTTGCAGACCTGGTATCAGGAACGCCGCGAAGATGGGACGGTTCCGGCAGTGCTGATTCGCAACGGAATCGCCGCCGCACCCGACGATCTGGACATTCTGGAATTCGCTATCAAATGGCGCGTCAATCCGCGCGAACTCCGCGAACAATGGGAGTTGCGCGATATTTACTGGCTGCAACTGGTCGAGGAAGCGCAGCGACTGGCCGCGCCGGTAGTTGAACAACGAGCGCGAGAACGCGCCGCGAAAAAAGCAAAACGGAAGTAAATGGAACTCGCTCGCCTCTCTGCTGTCATTACTGCTGACGACCGGCAATTCCGGTCGAAGATGGACGCTGCCGACAAAAAAGGCAAAGACACGGCGCGGTCAATTTCGTCTTCGTTTTCCAACCTCAAACTAAATCTTCCTTCAATCAGCGGCGGCCTGTCACGAATGGCCGGCGAAGCGCGCGGCGCGTTTGCCGGAGCGTTCGCCGGAATGGGAACGGAACTGGTTTCGGGCGCGTTGAGCGCAGCGACTGCCGGATTCAATGCCACGATCAAAGCCGGACTGGATTTCAACAAGATGATGGAAGGGGCATCCATCGTGTTTGAGAATTTCGCCGGCTCCGCCGAAGGGGCGCAAAAACATCTGGCCGACCTGAAAACGTTTGCCAAATCGTCGCCGTTTGATCTGCCGGACCTGATTCAGGCGTCTGCTCGGATGCAGGCGTTTGGTGTCAATATCCGGGACGTGGTTCCGCAGTTGCAAAATTTGCAAAACGCCGCTGCGCTGGCCGCCGGCACGTCCGGCAATTTTACGGAGTCGCTGGACGGGATCGTCAACGCCCTGGGACAGATGCGCGCGAAAGGCTCGGTCAGCGCCGAAGAAATGCAGCAGCTGGCCGAACGGGGCATCCCGGCGTGGGATCTGCTGGCCGCGAAGATTGGCAAAACCGTCGAAGAGACCCGTAAACTCTCCGAACAAGGCAAGCTGCGTGGCGCGCCGGCTGCCGACGCATTGCTGGAAGCTTTCGGTGAAGGCAAATTCCAGGGCCTCGGCGAACGTCTGGCGAAATCCACGCTCGGCAAGGAATCCAATCTGCGTGACGCGATGACGCAACAGGCTGGCGCTGCCGCTCAAGACACTGTGCAGGCCTACAACTCCGCGCTCGACGAAGCGATCAAGCGCGCCCAGGGGCCGGGCGTTGCCTCGCTGGCCAAATCCGCGAACGCGCCAGTGGCTGCCGGATTGCAGATTGCGTCTGATCTATCCAGCGGCCAAACAACGCTCAAAGACATTGGGCGGGCACTGCCTCAGACGGCTGTAGATACGGTCACGGAAATCAAAGACATTTTATCGAAGGGGATCGCGGGCGCGTGGGGCGCGGTCAAAGAGATCGGCTCCGGCGTGGCCGAATCTGCCGGCGTGCAAATGGGCGATGCTGCGGCGGCGGGAACCAAAAAGAGCTTGCAGATTCAATCGCCATCGCAGGTGTACATCGGCTTTGGTGAAATGGCCGCGGCAGGTTTTCAGATTGGTTTTGAATCCGGCAAAGGCAAATTGCGCGTCGGGTTGGGCGACGTGAAAGTTGATTCCGAAGCCATGGTCAATACGCTGATTGACCGCAGCTCTGAAGGCATGAAGAAATGGGGCAAAGCGATCGAAAAGGCCGGAGGGGAAGAGTTTCTGAAGGCCGTCGAGGCAATGAGTCAGCGCCTGAGCATTGACCCGAACAAACTGCTAAACGTCATGGCGTTTGAATCCAAGCTGCGCCCGGACATTAAAAATCCGAACAGCTCCGCAACCGGCCTGATTCAGTTCATGGATTCGACAGCGACTGCGCTGGGCACGACAACTGACAAGCTGAAAGGGATGGACGCCATCGGTCAGCTTGCCTACGTCGAAAAGTATTTTGCGCAATTCCGCAACCTGGCTGACACGCAGGAAGCCCTCTACACCGCAGTTCTGGCGGGTCGTCCAGTGAGCGATCCAGACTCCGTGCTGTTCACCAGTGGCGGCAAAAAGACCGGCGCGGCCTACAAGGCCAACGCGGCGCTTGATGCCGACAAGTCGGGTACGATCACGGCAGCCGAGGCGACGGCAAATGTATTCAAACAAGGCTTCCTGAACGCGACGCGTCCGCTGAGTGATGCCGCCGTGCAGGCCGAGCCGCTGTTTGACCGGCTGATCTCGGCGGCTCCGAAGGCAAAAGAAACATTGCTGCGATTGGGCGACCTGGCCGCGCCGGTGCAATCGCTGGCGCAACGCGCGGGCGACGGCGCAGCGCAACGACCTTTTGAGCCTGCGATGACGATTCGCGCGCCGTTCGATCCGGTTCGCGGAGCTGATGTCAGTCTGGCCGGGCAATTTGCGCAGAAGCTCGACACATCGGCACTGGACGCCAGGATTAAGACTCTGGGCGATTCCTTGAAAGGCCTTCAGCCGGCAACCGACGTGGCCAAATCGGCAACCCGTAATTGGGCGGATGAAATCATTCAATCGTCCGAAAAGGTGAATGGCGCAAGTGACCGGCTGCAAAATTTCAAAGACCGGCTGGGACAAGGCTTCGAAGATCTGATCGGCGCGCTCGTTACCGGCGGCGACCGCTGGCAGGACGTGGCGCGCAATATCGCCGTGGATTTCTTCAACACGTTGGCCAGCGAAATGATGCTCAGTGCGACCGGCGGCAAATACGGAAGCCTGGGCGGATTGCTGGGCGGTCTGGTCGGCGGCCTGTTCGGCGGGTTTGGCGGATTTGGAGGAAAAAAAGCCGGAGGCGGAGCCGTTGCCGGAAACAAAATGTACCTGGTCGGCGAGGAAGGGCCGGAATTGTTTGTGCCGGGTGCGTCCGGACGAATTGTCCCCAACGGGCAAACCCAGCAGATGATGAGCGGCGGGCAACCGCAGGCCGGCAAGGTTATCAATGTCACAATCAATGTGCCGATCAACGCGCCGGCGGGCACGGTTTCACCGCAAACCCGGCAACAGATTGCCACCCAAACCGCGCAGTCACTGAACGCCGCGCTTCAGAGGAATGGATAAATGGCCGCAGTCTTCGACGAAACTGCAATCCTGACCGACGTGATTGATTACAGCGCCATCTCCGGCGGGCCGGAGAAATCTACCACCGTCATCGCGTCGCCGTTCAGCGGCGTCAGTCAGCGAAACGTCAACCGGCTCGACCCGCTTCATCGGTACACCATCACGACTGCCTTGCTCACTCAAGCGCAAATGAGCGCCCTGCGCGAATTCTTTCATTGCCGGGACGGGATGGCGCGCGGCTTTCGGATGAAAGACTGCATGGAGTTTTGGGCCTCGTCGGATGGCAGTTTTGCTAGCCCGATTGCCACACCGAACAACTTCGGCACCGGCAACGGTTCAACGACGGTGTTTGGATTGTACAAAACCTATTCGTCGGGCGGCGTGACGCGAACGCGGCGCATTGTCAAGCCGGTTAGCGGGTCGGTCTCAATCTACAAAAACGGCGTGCTGCAAACGCTGACCACGGATTACACGATTGATTACACAACGGGCATTGTGACGTTCACCAGCGCGCCGACGAATGGACACGCGCTGACCTGGACTGGCATGTTTCATATTCCAGTCAGGTTTGCGACGGATTATTTCAATGTCGCGACCAACGATGCCATCACGGCGATCAGTTACGACAATCTGCCGTTGCTGGAGATTCCGGCGGCTGAATTTGAACTGGCGGTTTAAGGTTCTATTTCGTTGGGCCAATCAGTAAGGTCAACACGAGGCGAAAAAAGAGCGTGGGTGAAACTGCCGTCCGGATTGCGAAAGGTTTTGACGTCGCGAAATAAAGCATCGGTAGGTAAAGCAGGGGAGATAAGCTCGGCTTCTGGTTGCACTGGTGATACTTTTTCGACCTGATCAGAGTTGTTCATAGCAAAATTATATGGCCATCAGCGTAGCAATGAAAGCGCACCTGGCGCAATCGGCAACCTACCTCGCGCATCTCTGGAAAATCGAAGAGCGTCCGCGCGAACTGCCGATCCACTGGAGCGCAACCGGCCTGGTCAACGTCGTCGCACGCGGCGGGTATCTGCGAAAAAACGCAGGAACCGACGGAACCGACGACGCGGCGGCGCGCTCGATCTCCGGCCTGAACGGCGATCTGTACGTCAGGTTCACGACGCAACTGGACGGCACGGTTTATTTCGGTCTGGCGACGAACAATGCAATGGCGGCGGCCAGTTCGATCAACTTCGCCATTCGGGTTGACGCAGCAGGTGAAATCCGGGTTTACGAAGCCGGAGCGCTGAAGGCCACGCACGGCACGGCAGCGAAGAAAGGTGATTGGTTGCGCGTCCAGCGAGTCGGCACGACGATCACTTACTGGCATAACCGGACAAAGATTTACACTTCGGCGACCGCAACCAGCAGTTCGCTGTACTGCGACACCTCCATTGTCACCAAAAACGCCACGATTCAGGATGCAGTGTTCGGTTACGTGCCGACGGTTATTACTGTGACGGATCACACGCGGAAGCTGACCTACAGCGACGAGACCTACAACCCGCTGCCGATGTTGCCGACGCGCGTGGCTCGCTCTACGGGCCTCAAACCGGATAACGCCGAACTGACCCACATTCTGAGCAGTTCCGGCGTGTCGGAGGCCGACATTGTCGGCGGACGCTGGGACTACGCCCGGTTTGAGTTCATGACGGTCAATTACCTGGATTTGACGATGGGCGTAGCGCAGCGAATGGTCGGGCGGTTCGGCGAATTCAAGATTGACAATGGCCGGTTTCAGGCAGAGCTGCGTAGCCTGTCGCAACCGCTCAGTCAGGACATCGGCGACCTGGTTGGCTCGCTCTGCACGGTCCGCCGGCTCGGCGATCTGCGCTGCGGCTTGCCGATGGACAATTACAGTCACGAAACCAGCGTCAGCAGCGCCAGTGGATTAACGCTGACGGTCAGTCTCAGTCCGGCCAAAGCCGATGGGTATTTTGAATACGGCCTGATCTGGTTTCGGACCGGCGAAAACAAGTTTTACGAACGCGAGATCAAAACCAACGTTGGCAATGCGCTGACGCTCCAGCGTCCGTTTCCGTTTACGCCGCAATCCGGGGATTTGGTGACGGTGATTGCGGGGTGCAATCGCACGCTGGCTAAATGTAAAACCTTTGCCAACGCCGGCAACCCCTCGACGACCAACGTCGAAAACTTCGGCGCCTTCCCGCACGTGCCGGGCAACAGCAAATTGCTTCGTTATCCCGAATGATGCGCAAAATAAACCTCCGGTCTCAGCTACGCTTCGGCTCATGAGATACCTGTTTTTGATTGCTTGTCTGTTGATGCTGGCCGTGCCGGTTTCCGCGCAAATCAAGCCGGTCGTTGTGGAGCTGGGGCCGGAGGCGTATTCGACGCTGCCGCGTTCCGGCGGTTACAAATGGGTCGCGCGTGGGTACGTGTACCCGCCCGGCACGTTTACCGGCGGAAGTGATTGTCCGGCAACCCCTGCGGCTTCGCCCATTGGCACGTATGCGGTGTTTGGCGAACGGGGCAGTCCGCTCAATCACGCCGCATTGTACCGCGTGACAATTAACGGTCAGCAGTTCTTTTTCGGTGGCATCGTCGAACGATACGACGACGAATCCGGCCAGCCGGGATCAACCCTGTTTGATCTGGTGCGCAGTCTGGCCGCGCGCGATGAGATCACCGAATTCGCGGATTACACGCCGCGTTCTGGCAATTGCTTTGGCGGCCGGCTGAAGCTGTACCTACAGGAAACCAATGCGCCAGTGAGGCCAACCGATGCCGCAGTTCGCGGAACCGACCATCACAACTGAATCCATCGCGACGCGCGACGCCTTTCTGGCGGAATGCCGGTCGTTTTTGGGTGTGAAATGGCAGCACCAGGGCCGGAGCGAGCAGGGTATTGACTGTGTCGGACTTTTGATCGTCCCGGCGATCCGTTTGCAAATTTTGCAACCGAATCAGGATGTTACGAATTACCCGCGCCAGCCGGACGGCGAGCAGTTGTCGGCGCTGCTGCATCAACACTGCCGCCGGTTGCTGGACTGGAAAACCGCGCAGATCGCCGACATTCTGGCGATCAAGTTCGCCGATCAGCCGCAACACGTCGCCATTGTCACCGCACCGTATCACTCGCAATGGGGCTTTCACGTGATTCACGCCTTTGGCAATTCCGAAATGGGTGGCAGCGTCATCGAGCACCGGCTGGATGATGTCTGGCTGAAGTCGCATCGCGCCCGGATCCACGCGGCCTTTTCGATCAAAGGAGTCACATGAGCGACTTTCGCAAAGACCTGGAAGAGTTAATCAACAAGCATTCACTGGAAAACGGGTCAAACACGCCAGATTTCATTCTTGCCGAGTACCTATTGGACTGCCTGACAGCCTGGGACAAAGCGATCACTGCAAGGAAAAAATGGCACGTCTGCGATGAATCCGACTCACCGCAAAAAAAGAAATAAATCCTTGCGCGCATTCAAAGAGCTTATTGCTGGCCATCTACTGCTTGCCGGAATCATTGGCAGCGCGCTCAATCTGTGGTCGAGCGCGCCGATGGCGCTGGCGGTCGAGCCGTTTTCCTGGACGGCGTTTTTCATCAGCCTGGCGCTGTCGGCGGCCAGCTATGCCGTGCAGCGCGTGTTTGGCCCCAAGCCGCCGAAGGTTACGCGCGGGCAGATGCAAGGCGATCTGTTTATCCAGAACGCTGACGAAGGCAACCCGATTGTCGAGATTTTTGGCGGCGCGCCCGGCACGGCTGTCCGGTCCGCAACCTGGACGAATCTGACCAAAGCGACAGTCAACAATTCCGGCAATCTGGAAAACGACAACACCGGCTCCGACAATTGTTTCACTGACGCCAGCGGCACAGGGGATTCTGGCGGCTGGACCGTGCAAACGATCACCAGTGGCGATTTTGAAATCAGTTGGAAGTTCGGGGTCGGACGGTCGTTTGTCGGCCTGACCAATGGCAGTTTCTCCCTGGACTTCACGCAATGGGATTACTGCCTGCATCTTTCAACCGAAGCCAACACGAGCGGCACACCCCATCCAGCCAACTCGCTGTTTGTGTACGAGGGAAGTCCGCCCAACAAGGCTTTTTTGGATGGTGTTTGGGCGGAAGGCGACACGATGCGCATTACCTGCGAATCCGGTGTCGTAAAGTACTGGCATAAGCAAACCCTGATTTACACCAGCCTGACCGCACCGTCCTATCCGCTGCGCGTGGTGGCCTCGATGGCCTGTCACGATTCGACGATTGAGGAACTGGCGATTGTCACGCCGGGAGCCGACACGCAGGGCGGCATCAAAACCGCCGGCACGGTGGTGTGGTGCAAAGCGCCGCGCAAGGTCGTCACCAAGGAAAAGAAGGGCGGCAAGGGCGCGCCGAAACAGACGGTCGAAACCATCACCTATTACACCGATCTGGCCATCTTGTTTGGGCGTGGCCGATTGCGACTGAAAAAACTGTGGGCGAACGCAGACCTGATTATAGATTTGGACGCCGGCATCGGTTCGGCGACGGGCGTTGTGGATTCCGGCGCGGGTGGTTCGACGGCCTACAGCCAAAGCACGCCGCCCAGCGCCACCAGCGGCGACAATTCCCCGCGCACGTTCTGGGGGATTCGGTTGACGACCGATCCAAACGGCACATTGAGCGGAACCGTCGGTGCGGGCGGCGGCGCTTCGATGCGCTGGTATGAAGGCAATTACGATCAATTGCCAGACGCTCTGATCCAGGCCGATGTTGGCGCGGCCAACGCACCGGCATATCGCGGCATGGCGTTGCTGGTGATCGAAAACTTCAACATCAGCAAATACGGCGGAGTTCCGACGTTTCTGGCCACGGTCGAAAATATGGATTACGACGATCTGGCCAAGATCGCCGGGCATCTGTGCGACCGCGTCGGGATCGAACCGCAGGATCGGGATTTCAGCATTTTCAACGGCGAACGGGTGCGCGGCCTGATCGTTCAGCAGCCGCAAGCGCCTCGGCAGACACTGGAACTGGCTGCAATTCCGTACATGGCGCAGTTTTATGAAGCTGTAGACGGGTCGTTGACCGGTTGTTACCTGGGCGGCGCGTCGGTCGTTACGATCAGTCAGAACGATCTGGGAATGCAGGATGGCGACAGCGTCAGCACCGGCGGCGAAATGGGCGCGCTGCTGGAATTCTCGCTGCTCGACGACAACCAGTTGCCGCGACAGCTCAATGTCACCGCCTTTGACCCCTACAAAGATCACGAATCCATCACCCAGGCAGCGTATCGAATGACCGGCTTCAGCCAGGGGGTCGAAAACGTCAGTTTGCCGATGGCGCTCGGCCCGGACGAAGCGCGCCAGGCTGCGGAGCGATTGCTGTACATGCGCCACGTGGAGCGCGAAAACGGCGCGCTGAAGTTGCCTTGGAAATACGGCTATCTGAACCCAACCGACATTGTCCAGGTTGTTTCCGGCGGCCTGACCCATCGGTTGCGCGTCAGTGCGATCAATGGAGCCATGCCGGGCGTGCTGGAATTCCAGTGCGCCGCTGACCAATTGGAAACCTACTCCCAGAGCATTGCCGGCAGTTCCGGAACAGGCTACACGCCGCCGACAGTCGCCGTGCCGGTCGAATCCATCGCGTTTCTGATTGATTCGGTGATTTTGCGTGATTCCGACGACCGAGCCGGGTATTACGCCGCGGTCGCGCCAAAATCGGCGGCGGCAGGATGGGGCGGGGCCGTGCTGTATCGGGATCGTGGCAGCGGTTACGAAGTTGTAGAACGATTTCCAGCGCAGGCTGTGGCCGGAGTCCTCAACGGATCGGTCACATCGGCAGACCCGGCGGTATGGGATGAAACCACAACCATCACAGTGGATTTGTACGGAACCGAAGCGACGCTGGAATCTGTGACCGAAGCCGAAGTGCTGAATGGCGCAAACGCGGCCATCATCGGCGACAACCAGGTGATTCAGTTTCAGAATGCCGTGCAGGTGGGCGGATATGACAATCGCTGGACGCTGAGTCGCATTCTGTGGGGGCGACGCGGATCCGATCATTCGGCAGGGACCTACGCCAGCGGCAGCCGGTTTTTACTACTCGATGGCGCGGTTCTTTTCGTCGAAAACAGCCTGACCGAACTGGGAATTGCCCGCAACTTCAAAGCAGTGACGGCGGGTTTTTCGATCAGCGACACCGCCAGCACTTCGTTCACCTGGAACGCCAACGGATTAAAGCCGCTGAGCGTGGTGGACGTGCAGGGAAGTCGCGATGGTTCCAACAACCTGACGGTTACCTGGGTGCGTCGCTCGCGGCTGGGACACGAAACGCCGTATGCCGGCGCGGATTTGCCGCTCGGCGAGCAGTACGAGCGCTACGAGTTGGACGTGATGAACGGCTCGACAGTGGTTCGAACGATCACGGTCAACAATGCGACAACGGCCAGTTACACCGCTGCTGAGCAGACGACGGATTTCGGCAGTCCGCAGGCCAGCATCACGATCAAAATTTATCAGATTTCGGCCACCGTCGGCCGAGGCTTTGAGAGGAGCGCGACAGTATGAGACGTGGAATTGTTCTTGGAATTTTATTCGCCATTTTTGCCAATCTCGCGATGGCGCAGTCCACAACCACCAACCTGCAAATCACCAAACCGCAGACCGGCCAAGCTCAGCCGCAGGTAACCATCGCCACCGGCTTTGACAATTTCGACGCGGCCATTGCGGGTCGTTTGTCGAAAAGCGTCGCCGGTTCGTCCGATGTCACTCTGACGGCGACCGAAGCGCGCAACGCGATTCATGAATACACCGGCACGCTGACCGGCAATATCAGCGTGATCGTTCCGGCGAAAAACAAAGTCTACCTGATTTACAACAACACGTCGGGGGCGTTCACGCTGACCGTGAAAACCGCCAGCGGAACCGGCATTGCGGTCACCCAGGGGCAGCGCGTGGGGCTGTACTGTGATGCGACAAACGTCGTCGCCCTGAACACGTCGGCGAGCGCCGCAACAACAGTCACCGTCACGGTCACCAACGAAGGATCCACCGGCACGCTGGCCAACGGTCTGGCCAAGCTGACTGGCGCGCCATCAACGGCCACACGCACCGCCACCAGCGACACAGGTGGAGCGGTCGGCATTGTCACCAGCGGAGCTGGAACCAGCGGCAGCGCGACGATTCAGATTGCCGGATTGTGCTCGTGCGTGTTCAGCGGCGCGACGACGGCAGGGAATTACGTTCTGATCAGCGACGCGACGGCGGGAAACTGCAAGGACGGCGGATCAACCTACCCAACGACGGGCCAGGTCATTGGCCGCGTGCTTTCGACAAATGGCAGCGGGGGAACCTATTCAATCTTGCTGTTTGGGCCGGAAGATCGAAACAGCGGTTCCGGCGGAACCACGCTGGTGGATTTCAAGGATTCGGTGCGCGTGGCGACGACTACTGCCGGAACGCTCAGCACCTCATTCGAAAATGGCGACACGGTGGACGGCGTCACGCTGGCCACCGGAGATCGAATCTTGATCAAGGATCAATCTACCGGTTCGGAAAATGGGATTTACGTTGTAGCCGCCTCCGGGTCGCCAGCACGATCCACGGACGCCGACGCCTCCGCCGAAGTCACTGCCGGCATGCTGGTCGCTGTGAACGAGGGAACGACCAACGGCGACAAGCTGTTTTTGCTGACAACAAACGACACGATCACACTGGGTTCAACCAGTCTGACATTTACGGCCGTCAATAGCAGTGGTGGTTCAGGGACAGTCAACAACGGCGCGTCTGGCAAATTCGCGCATTATCCGAGCACGGGTACCACCGTGGACGACGCCGACGGATTGAACTATTCGGCTTCGTCACCAAACGTCACTGTGACAGCACAGAATTCAACCCATGTGCCGTTGATGATCCAGTTGGCTGCCAGCCAGAGCGCGGGCGCGCTGGAGGTCAAAAACAGCGGCGGAACCACGCTTTACAGTCTGACCCCGTCCGGAGGATTCTCAACCGGCGGCGATTCCACAATCAGCCTGACCAGTTCCAGCACGACGTTTCCGCGCAAATGGCAGTTGACCAACGTCGGCAGCGGAACGGCGTTTCGATGGGAGTTTGAATCTGAAGGGACGGCGCTGGCCAACCGAGAGGCCGGGAAGCTTCAGTTGTTCGCGCGGTATGGAATTAAGCTGGTCGGGACGCGCAACAGCACGTCGGCGGCCAGCTTCGAAACCGGATCAAGTTCGGATCATGCGGTTGAGATTGTAAATGGCGCGACGGGCGTCATTCCGCTGGTGGCCAACGCGATCAGTTCCACGTCGGTCAACACCATCGAAGCGCAAACGAACGGCACGCGCGTCTGGGCCGTGCGAAAGAGTCAATCCTACGGCACGCATTACAGCCAGGGAAATGTCTCCGGCTCGGTGACATTCGACTTCGACAATGGGAATTTCATTTCGGTGACTGTGACCGGCAACATTACCAGCACGACGTTTTCAAACCATCAGGCGGGCGGTCGCTACGTGCTGAAGTTTACACAGGACGGCACGGGCAGTCGTACGTGGACGCCGCCAACCAGTTTCAAATATCCCGGCGGAGTTTCCGGAAGCATGCTCAGCACCGGAGCCGGCTCGGTGGATGTTTTCATCTGCGATTCAGATGGAACAAATCTCTACTGTAATGGCTTATTCGATGTGAAAAATCCGTGAGGATTTCAACTTGCGCGACCAACCCCCGGCGATGCTGTAGCGCTTGTCGGGTCGCGCAGTTGCCAGGCGCAGCCAAGGGGATGTGCTGCGCCTGGCGTTTACTTTTTTTGGGAGAGTGGATGTTTCGACGAAGTTTTCTATTTGGTTCGATTCTGGCCGCAGCAGGGAAGCGACGACGACGGAAACCGGCTCCGGCGCGGCCTGCCGATCAGCCCAACGAGATCGAGCGCGCGCAGTTGCTCGCGGCCATCCCGGACGATCAAATTCGGCTGGCGTTGGCTATTCGATTTCTCGGCTTGTGGTCAAATACGGAGTTGGAAGCCGAGCTTGCGCGGCGGATTGTGAGGCGGAAACAGTAAAGCCGGTCTTTCGACCGGCATAATTCAGCAGCGTCCTCAGCCATTAGGTTTTCCGCTGCTAGTTGGTGAGAGATTACGCCGGGTCAGGCGGATCGTCAATGGGAATTCCCAACGCCCGCGCCGCTGCGAGCGTGTAGACTTCGAGTGGGGCGGTCAGTTTCAGCCGCTCCCATTGCTGATGCGTGCTGAGCCACTTATTTTGCCTTGAAATCATCTTGATCGGCTCGGCGGTGTTTATCGCTTCGAGCAGGCAGTCGAGCAGCGCATTATCAAACCGGGCCCATCGCTCGTCATCTGCCGCCAGCCACTTCAACAGCGCGTCCCTGTCTTCGGCGTTAGTGGAAGGGGTTAAAGTTGTACCAAGTTCGCGTTTCGTTCGGTTTATCGTAAACGCGAATGTCCATCCGAGTGCGGCGATGGTGGTGTCAAGCCTCACGTCTGCATATTTCAACCCGTCTTGCCAACCCTTATCGTCAGTAGAAAGTTTGCGGGCAGCAGCAATCTCCGCCCGCAACTCATCCAGCGCGGCGGCGACGTGCTCGCGGAACCGCTGCTCCGATTCCTGCGCGGCTTTGGCGATGGCCATGTGTTCGCGCAGGCTCTCGGCTGTGGCGTCAGACAGTGACCAGTCGGGGGTGAATCCTACCGGCTGGATTTCCACGTCGAATCTTTCCTCCCAGTCGGCGTCCCAATAGTTGCCCTCTTCGTCCTCTCCGTTTTCGTCCAGATTGTCTGGCCGCTGCTTGACGTTGGCCTTCGTGGCAACGCCAGTGATTTCGCCGATCTTGATGTCAAGGACACCTTCATCCCAGCCATCGCCGGTAAGGCAGGCATCAATCGCAGCTTTAGCGGCAGCGTCGCGCGACTCGGCGGTAGGGAAGACCTGGAATCCGTCACCGGATATGTCGTAAAGAAAGAATCTGTCTGTCATCGTGTCCTCCTGTGCCGCGCGGGGCGGCGGGTTTATTCGCCAGTTGTAATTCTCATTTACCCAATCAGTCACGCGCTTTTCTAGCGGCAACCAATCAATATAAGGCGTTGACCAGTGGCCGCGCTGAAAGCTTTCAAAAGCGTCTGTGTCCTCAAAGCCTGGAAACGTGACGCAATCAATTTTCACAGATTCCGCTTTCCAGTATGCTTCGCCGTCGTCGCGCGTCCACTCGCTAACCTCTGTGATTTCAATCGCTGCATCGCAAACAGGGCACTTGAACGAGTCAGGTAAGACGATTTCGGATTCAGATGTGATAATTTGCACGGTCATAATGATTAGATTTGCCGCGTCTGATAAGGTCTCTTATGTGGAAAAACCCACAATTATAGCACAAGTGAGCGGCGGCGGTCAATCTTCATTCTTCATTTGTAGCCTTGGCGATGGCGGCGACAATCACCTGATACGCGCCACCGTCTGTCATTTTCAGGTAGCGCAGTGTTTTTTCTGCGGCCCGGCAGG
>JAEUQP010000901.1 GCA_016789645.1 Acidobacteriota bacterium
CTTGGCGTCTCTGCGGTGAATCACACAACCTGTTATCCCGATTTCCGAGCAACTCGATTATTTCTCTTTTTTCAGCGGATAAGTTTTGCGCAGGTGTTTGATGGAAGCAGTGATGAGTTTTTTCAGCGTCGGCAGATGCAGATCGGAAAGCCGTTTGACGTAAATGCAGGCTTTGCTACGAGTGAACGTACCCAGCTTTTCCAGCAATTCGTCCTCGCCGTCCCCCCCCGACGTGACATAGAGCGTCAGATTTTGTTTGCGGGGCGAAAACCCTACCAACGGCCAATCGCCCGTTTTCCCGCTGGCATATTTGTAGGTGTACAGACCAAATCCGACGATGCTAGGCCCCCACATTTTCGGCTCGGCTTTGGTTGCATCCTGCATGAGCTTGACCACTGCCCAGCAATCATCACGGGTTTGTTCGTCTTTGACAGTGTTGATGAAATCTTCCACGGACGCATTCGTCTGTTTTGTTTTTGGTTCAGCCATAATTCCTCCATCAAGAGTTTAGAGTGCAAGCTTTAGCTTGGTGGATTCAACCGAAAGTCTCTGCAAGCTGAAGCTTGAACTCTGAACAAGCTCATCGTTGCACGGCGACGACGCGAAAACCAATGTGGTCAGAACGTCGTTCCGGTTCGTAGCGCAAGCGAAACGCCGAGCGCAAATACTTTCCGTCATCGTTCCAGGCTCCGCCCCGACGAACGCGAGAAAACGTGCCGTCGCGGTTCGGCGCACCTTTGCGCGTGGACAAGTCCGGATCGTCTCCGCCGGGCAATTGCGCGTGGTACCAATCGCGGCAATATTCAAAGACGTTACCGTGCATATCGTGCAAGCCCCAGGCATTCGCCGGATAGTTGCCGACCGGCGTCGCTCGATTCAGCACCGGGCTGACTTCGGAACCGTTGTAGGGTTTGCTGCCCAGAAAGTTCGCCTGTTTGCTGGTGAAGGTATTGCCAAACGAAGTCGCGGTCGAGGTTCCGGCGCGGCAGGCATATTCCCATTGCGCTTCGGTCGGCAGCCGGAACTCCCTGTCTTTCGGCAACTCGCCAGACTGGTGGCCAAGCGCAGTCAGCTTTTGGCAAAACGCTTCGGCTTCAACGTGGCTGACCCAAACGACCGGAAATTCGTCGCCTTCGCCCGCTGGCTGTGGCTGCGGAAATTCGCCAACCACGCGCTTCCACTGCCCTTGCGTCACTTCGTACTTGCTCATCCAGAATCCTTTGGACAAGCGAACTTCGACCTGCGCTTCGTCGGGACGATGCTCCGGCTCACTCGAAGGACTTCCCATCACAAACCGCCCCGGCGGGCACCATCGAAGTTTGACGCCGCCCACCTCGCGTTCATCGCCGACTTTTGCATTTTGGAAGGAAGGGCTGCCGCCCTGCTGCCCGGCAGCGAACGGCCTTGAATAGCCCGACCGGACAAGAACGCTTTTGCCCATCGCGAGTGAAAAGCAAAGTAGTGCAAACAGAATGGACTTTTGCTGGATTGACCTGTTTTCTTTATTTGCCAAAAGA